>DASTZM010000001.1:0-2212 GCA_035764305.1 Chloroflexota bacterium
GGTCGCAGCTGCTCGGCGAGCGGGACACCTTCCCCGCACCCGACTGCGACACCGGCGACTACGAGGTCCTCCTCGGCTCCGAGCAGGCGTTCAACGCCCGCGGCGACAGCCGGGTGGTCCTCGATGACGACGAGCTGGAACGTTTCGACCGCAGTTCCCACGCTTCAAACCGTCGCGGAGCGGAGGCGAATCGACCATGGGTGGGACCCGCCATCCGGCAGCGGGGTGGACCCCATCTCAGGGCTCGATCAAACCGCGGCGGATCGCGTAGCGAGTCAGGTCCACGCGGTCGCGCAAACCCAGCTTTTCCAGGATGTTTGCGCGGTGGCGCTCGACCGTCTTCTCGCTGAGAACGAGCAGCGCGGCGATCTCCTTGGACGTGTTGCCCTCGGCGATCAGCTTGGTCACTTCCTCTTCGCGCGGGGTCAGCGGGTTCTCGCGGTCGGGCCCGCCTTCGTGTGCGTGGTTGAGGAAGTCCTTGATCAGCGCGGTGATCGCGCCCGGGTAGAGGAACGGCTCGCCGCGCATGGCTGCGCGCACCGCCTCGACCAGGTCCTTGTGAGCTGCCGACTTGAGCACGTAGCCCGACGCGCCGGCCTTGAGCGCCTCGTAGAGGTACTGCTCGTTGTCGTGCATCGACAGCACGAGCACCTTCGCGTCGGAGCCTCGGCGTCGCAGCTCCCGCGCGGCTTGGAGCCCGGTCATGCGCGGCATCGTCACGTCGAGGATCGCCAAGTCGACGTCGCCGTCCAGGATCCGGCCCAGCGCCTCGGCTCCGTCGCTGGCCTCGTCGACCACCTCCATGTCGGGCTCGGCGTCGAGCACCATCCGCAAGCCGCGCCGTACCATCGCGTGATCGTCGGCAAGGAGGATGCGTGTCTTCAGCGGTACCACAGGCCCTCCTCCTCGATCGGCACGTCCAGCCGCAAGAGCGTGCCGCCCTCGGGTCGGCTGCGTACGTCGAGTACGCCCTCGACCGTGGACGCGCGCTCGGCCATGCCCTGCATGCCACTGCCGGCCTGCGCCTGCGGGGGCAGACCCTCGCCGTCGTCGGCGACCGTGAGTGACACGCGATCGGGCGCGGTGCGCTCCAGCCGCACGTCGGCGATGGACGCGCGCGAGTGGCGCGCCACGTTGGTCAGGGCCTCCTGAGCCACGCGGTAGATCACGAGCTCGGCCTCGCGGCTGAGGCGGGGCAACTCGTGCTCGACACGGGTGTCGATCTCAATACGTGCTTGGCGCGCGAAGCGCTCGGACAGCGCGGCGAGAGCGCTGGGCAGGCCCAGGTCGTCGAGCGCCTCGGGGCGCAGTTCGCGCGCAATGCGGCGAATGTCCTCCAGCCCGAGCTGGACGATCTCCTGCACGGCCTCGAGCTCGGGCCGCGACGGCTCGGGCACGCGCTTGGCCACGTGCTCGAGCTCGAGCAGCGCCGCTGTCAGCGTCTGGCCGACCTGGTCGTGCAGGTCCTGCGCCACCCGCAGCCGCTCGGCCTCCTGTGCGTCGAGCACGCGGCGGCTGGTCGCCCGCCGCTCGTCCTCGAGTCGACCGAGCATCTCGTTGAACGCCCGCGCCACGTCGGTCACCTCGGAGCGCTGCGCGTCGATCGGGATGCGCTGGCCGGAGTAGCGCGGATCGAAGCGGCGCGCCAGCGCGGCCATCCGCTCCAGCGGAGTGAAGACGCGGCGCAACAGCGCGATGTTCAGGATCGCGACGGCGATCAGCACACCGATGACCAGCGCGGTCTCCTCGGCGGCGATCGACGAGAACGAGAAGCGCTTCGGCGTGATCACGAACAGCGTGCCGACGCAGGCCAGCACGAGCAGCACCGCGTTGACCGCGACGACGCGCAGGAACAAGGGGGTGTAGCGAGGTCCCGGCGTGTCGCCGGCCGACTCCATAAGGCCCAGCATATGGACGGTTTTCAGGCCGCTTGCAGCTGCGATTCCATGCGCGCCAGCCGTGCGATCCGCTCCTCGGTCGGCGGGTGCGTTGCAAACAGGCGCGAAACGGCGCCCTTGCTGTGCGCCGGGACGATGAAGAACGCCTGCATCGAGGCGGCCTCACGCAGGTCCTGCTGGGGCGCCGCTTCGAGCCGGCGCAGCGCGGACGCCAGCGCGCTCGGGCGGCCGGTGAAGAGCGCCGCACTGCGATCGGCGGCGAACTCGCGATAGCGCGAGAGCGCCAGCATCAGGAAGTACGAGATGAAGTAGAC
>DASTZM010000002.1:0-4376 GCA_035764305.1 Chloroflexota bacterium
ACCTGCACTGGCTCCTCGACGCACTCGGCGTCAAGCTGGTCCACTTCCACATTCACGACGTCCGCCGCGCCGACTTCCGCGACCACCGCGGACTCGGCGACCTAGACACGAACGGCGTGATCGACTTCCCGCGCCTCCGCGATCACGTTTGGCGCCTCGACTACGCTGGGCTGTGGATTTTCGAGCTGGAAGAGCCCGACCGCGAAGGAGCGCTGATCCGCAGCCGGGACTACCTCGCCTCGCTCACCTGAGCGCCCGCAGCATCGCCACCACGAGTGGCACCTGCGCCGCCGCGTACAGAGCGTGCGACGCGTAGTGCCCAGCCGTCTGGGCCGGAACGAACGGCAGCAACGGGAGCGGGAGCACCGAGAGCGAGCCGCCCACGAGGTGCAGCAGCCCCAGTCCCAGAAGCGACGCCGTCGCCGTGCGCTTGCCGTCATCTGGCGCCCGCCACCACCAGATCATCAGCCCTGCCGCGACGAACGCCATCACGCTGTTCTCCGGGCTCAGCGGCGAGAGCCCGAGCTCGATCAGGTTGTGCAAGTACTCGCCCATCCACGACACCCAAACCAGCGCTGCCACGCTGGCCGGGTTCGCCGCCCCCGCGCGGGACTCAGTTCGCGCCGCCCGCATCGTCCGCTCGCCGCGTCATCAGATACGCCGCGTAGCCGGCGATGTACTCCCGCAAGTTCGGCGTCTCGGTCCCCGCTACACGCTCGATCTCGAAGTACGGCTCGAACCGCCGCCGCACCTCTCCCGGCGCCATGGTCCCCGCCGGCAGCAGGCGCTCCCACCAGCGCGGCGGCCACTCGAAGCACCAGAGCAGGAATTGACTCCCGGGCCGCGTCAGCGGGACGACGCTGCGGACATAACGGTCTCGGTCCGCCAGCCCCAGATCGTCCAGCGCGCCGTAGTCGAGCAGGAAGTCGAACGGCCCCCGCACCCGCCGCAGCGCCGTCAGGTCGTCCTCGACGAACTGCGCCGTGAGACCCGCGTCCGACGCCTTGCGCCGCGCCTTTGCGATCGCGGACGCCGCGAAGTCCACACCCGTCACGTCGAACCCGTGACGCGCCAGGAAGAGCGCGTTGTCCCCCGTGCCGCACCCCAGGTCAAGCGCGCGTCCGGCCCGCATGCGCCCCTCCTCCACCAGGGCGACCAGCTCGCGCCGCACGCCGATCTCCCACGGCATGCGGAAGTACCTGTACCCCACCTCATAGAACCAGCGCATCCCGGCCACGTGTGACCCTCCCTCGGCAAGTGGTCTACGGCGTATACCTACGACCGCCAGTCTACTGTGTACGCCGTATACTGTCAAGCGCCGATGCCGCGCACCGCGGTGAAACGACCTCCGCCGGCGGCGAAACGCCGCACATCCGCGAGCCGCCGCGACCCGCTGACGCGCGACCGCGTCGTCCGGCTCGCCGTACGCATCGCGGATACCGAGGGCCTGGACGCCGCCAGCTTCCGTCGCCTCGCCGCCGAGCTGGACGTCACCCCGATGGCGCTCTACCGCCACGTCCGCGATCGGGCCGACCTCCTGGACGCGATGACCGAGACCCTTCTCGAGGGGCTCACGCTGGAGGAGGCGTCCGATCCCGCCCTCGCGTGGGCCGACGCCCTGCGCCGCCTCCTGCGCTCCTACGTCGTCATTGCCGGCTCGCACCCCTGCGCCCCCGCTCTGCTCGGCGGCCGCCCACCCGCCTCGCGCCGCGCCCTTCTGGCCACCGAGGTCACCCTCGCGCTCCTCGCCCGAGCCGGCTTTGCGCCGCGCGATGCCGCCGCTCTGCTTCAGCAGCTCAGCGCGCTCATGCTGGCGTCCGCCCCCCGCTTCGGCCGTCCGCGACCGCCCGATGAAGAGGGGCGGGCCGGCCGCCGCTCCGACGCCGCGGTCGAATCGCTCCCACCCGGCGAGTTCCCCCACTTCACCGCCGCCCTCCCCTACCTCGCGGGCTGGAGCGACGCCGGTCGCGACCGCACCCTCGGCGTCGAGCTCCTCGTGGCCGGTCTCGAAGTGCTCAGCGCCCGCCCCCGCCGACCGGAGCACGTAGAACCGCGCATGCCTACCGCCCGCGCCGAAGGGCTCCAGCCATGAAGATCGCCGTCACCGGCGCGTCCGGCCGCGTCGGCCGCGCCACGCTCCAGGAGCTCAAAGACGCGGGCCACTCGGTCTGGGCGCTCGACCGGACGCTGCCGCCGTCGGGCCTCGCCGAGCGCTCGCTGCTCGTCGATCTCTCCAACGCCGGCGAGGTCTACGGCACGCTCTCCGGCACAGATGCCGTCGTCCACCTGGGCGCCTATCCGAGCACCGCCCACCATCCCGGCGAGCTCGTCTTCGCCAACAACACCGCGGCGTCGGCCAACGTCGCCGCCGCCTGCGCCGCCCTCGGCATCCCCCGCGTGGTCTACGCCAGCTCGATCACGGTCTACGGCCTCGACTGGCAGGCCCGCAACGGCGGCCTCCCATCGCTCCCCTCAGACGAGTCGGTCGCCAAGCGACCCGACGACTTCTACGCGCTCTCGAAGTGGGTCGGCGAGGAGATCTTCACCCTCGCCGCTCAAGAGCACGGCCTTCGCGTCGCCTCGCTCCGCATCGCCCTCGTCGTCGGGCCCGACGAGTACGAGCGACGCGGTCAGCCCCGCGACAGGCAAGACGCCTCCGCCGGCCTCTGGGGCTACGTCGACTCGCGCGACGTTGGCCAGGCGGCACGCCTTGCGGCCGAGAAGCTCGACACGTTGGGCGCGGGCAACCACCCCTTCAACGTCGGCGCCGCCGACGCCCACTCCCGGCGTCCGCTCTCGGACGTCATCCCCGAGTTCATCCCCGACCTTGGCCCCCTGTGCACTCACCTCACCGGCACCGCCCCCGCCTACTCCATCGCCAAGGCGCAGCAAGTCCTCGGCTACGCGCCGCGCCACTCGTGGCGCGACCACGTCTCCTAGCTCAGCGCGGCAGCACGCGGGCGACCACACCGCCCTCAGCCGCCACCGGCATCATCGGCGGCAGCGCTACGTCGGCCTTGGCCGAGATGGCCCCGATACGTTGCACCAGCCCGCCGATGGGCGCCTCGATCACCCGCTCCCCGAATTCGTCCAATCCCACCAGCACGCCCAGCCGGTCTCCACGCCGGACCGCCGCCTCCGGCTTTACCCGCGGCAGGAAGAGCCCGGCGCGCGGCGCACGCACATCGACGACATCCTGCGGCGCGTACACCGGCGGCTCCCACCGTTCGGGCTCCCCGTCGATCATGCCCAGCGACCGCAGCACGTTCCGCAGCCCCTTCACGCCGCGCCGCACCTCCCCCTCGTAGATGTCCCACTGCCCCGTGAAGTTCGGCGCGCACGCCGCCTTCCCGGCGCGAATGGCCATCGACGTGATCGACCCCCGCTCTCCCGTCTCCTCGCCCTCCTGCTCCGGCCGGCGCTGCACCCACAGCCCGAACGCCTTCGCCAGCTCCAGCGATGGCACGTGCCACACGCGCGCCGTCGTCGCCGCCGCCTGCCAGCGGTTCCAGGTGTGCATGTCCAGCACGTGCGTCGCGTGCCGCACCCCCTCCTGCCACAATGCGTGCGCCAGCCGCTGCACGTGCGTCCCGTGTGGATCGCCCGGCCAGAAGTGGTCGATGTCCAGCTCGGGCCTCTCCTGGTAGGCCTCTTCCGGTGCCTGCAGGTAGTGGTGGCGCCGCCACGCGAACGCCAGCGGGTTCGCGATCGGTACACCGATCACCGTTCCGCGGAGCCGTCTGGGATGCAGCCGCGGCACCACGCGCCGCACCACCTCGATTCCGCTGATCTCGTTGCCGTGCTGCGTCGAGTGCACGTACAACACCGGGCCATCGATCGCACCTCGCACTATCCACCGCGCGATTCGCGTCTCACTCCCATCGGGCAGCGCGACGCGGACGTGACCAAGTGCCCGCTCCCCCGGCCCCGGCCATGCCTCCGGTGCCTCACCTCGTCCCATCGCCGCAGCATGGTACGGCGCCGGCGTCCTACGCCGCGTCGCCCCCCACGTCGGTCTCCGCTGTGCCGAACGCGACTGGCACTCTCAGCGGGAGCGCCTGCGCCTGCTCGCGCACGACGGCCGGCGGAGCGAGCCTCCGGTCGCGGTACCACGACGCTACCTCGGCGGCCGTCGCCTCGCGGTACCCGTCCCGGCGCAGCGCCTCCAGCTGCGCCTTGGGGACCAGCCGCACCCCGTCCCTGCCCCAGCGCTGCGTCACGAACACGCGCATGCCATGGGCCTCCCTCCCCACCATAGCCGCGGCCGCGCGCGACGCTGCCGTCGGCATCGACAAGGGCGTGGTTCTCGCCACCTGGCTGGACTCGCCCCGCTCCCCTCTCTCCACGATCTCACCCTGGTTCCGCTATCGTAGGCG
>DASTZM010000003.1:0-6022 GCA_035764305.1 Chloroflexota bacterium
CGCAGCGTGCCCCTGCCGGGCGCGGGCAGAGCCCGCACGCCTCAGCCCACCTGGATGACAGTAATCATCCCACCCGGCTCCACCCCATGATTCGCCACATGACTGAGGATGTGGCAGTGAAACACCCACGTCCCTGGGTTGTCCGCCTCGAACTCCAGGTCGTACCGCTCGCCGGGCGCTATGTTGATCGTGTCCTTCTCCAGCGGCTCACCCAGGACCGGACGTCCATCCGTCCCGACCACCTTGAAGTGGAAGCCGTGCAGATGCATCGGGTGGCTCGTTTGGCCCAGGTTGACCAGGCGGATGCGCACCTTCTCCCCCACCTTCGCCTTGACCACCTCGGTCGCCGGAAAGGCCTTGCCGTTGATCAAGAAGTTGCCATGGAACTCTGACACCACCTGCAGCACGTCCGCCGTGTACCGCGCGTCGCGCTGCGCCTGCGCGCTGCCGGGCTTGGGGTCGATGATCAGCACGCCGTAGAGCCCCATGGGCTCCTGTATGGCCGTGTTGTGGTGGGAGTGGTACACGTACGTCCCCGCCGGCTCGGCCGTGAACTCGTAGGTGTAGGTCTCCCCCACCTTGATCGTCTTCTGCGTCACGTCCGGCACGCCATCCTGCGCGTTGGGCAGGCGCGGGCCGTGGAAGTGCATCACCGTTTCCTCGGGCAGATCGTTCTTCAGCGACACCTTGACCTTGTCGCCGTCCGTGACGCGGATCACGGGGCCGGGGAGCATGTCGTTGTAGGTCCACGCCTCCTCGTACTGCCCCGGCAGCACTTCCCACTGCACGGCGCGCGCCGTTAGGTCGAAGATCTTGACCCCGTCCACCACGCGCGGGGAGAGCAGCTGATTTCCGATCTTCTGCGTCGAGACCGTCGTCGCGTGCGACGCGTGTGCGCCCGTCGTCACTTCGGTCTTCGCGCCGCTGGGCGCGGTCACGGCCGCGGTCGACTTGCCGTCCCCGACGACGAGCGTGCCCGCCATGCCCGCCTCCTTGTGGCCCGGCAGCGAGCAGAAAAACGCATACGTTCCAGGCTTCGTGAGCTGGAACGTCCCCTCGCCCGTCTTCTTCGGGCCCGCATAGGCCTTCCCCTTCACACCCTCCAGCGAGAAGTCGTGCTCGATCGCGCCCTGGTTCTCCAGCCGGACCTTGAACGATCCCGGCGCGTCGATCTTGAGCTGCTTGGTGTCGAACTTCAGGTCGGTCGCGACCAGGTGCAGCGGCGCCGCTTCGGCGGTAGGCTTGCCCGCCACCGGCGCGCCAGCCGGCGGGCGGATCTGAAACGGCGGCATGCCGGCCGACGAGCGCGCCAGCGACCAGCCCAATCCGAGCGTGGCAATCATGCCGATACCTGCCAGGACGCCGATTGCGCTCTGGCTAAGCAGCGGCGCCGCGTCGCTCGGGCGACCGTCAGAATTGAGTGCAACCAAAAGACTTCCTCCTTACTCCCGCGGGGGTTGAGGGGGAGTCTCGGCCAGGGCACGCTGGCCGGCGTCGGGGAAAACCCTGATTCAGTGAGTCGGGGATCGGTGCGCGACTACATGCCCCGCCCGGGCACGCCCGCCGCCGCGAAGGCGCCGCCGTAGAACGGTAGGTACTCCCAGAGGTGGTCGCCCCAGTACCAGCCGTCGTGCTCGCCGGAGAAGGTACGCCACTCGTGCGCCCAGCCCTTCTCCTCCAGCGCCTTGTGCAGTTCCTGGGCGCTGGTGCGCCATGGATCGTTCGTTCCGGCGTCGATCCAGAGCCGCGGCGCCGGCTTGATCTCCGAGCGCTCCACCAGACTGATCGGGTCGCGCGTCTCGAAGAACGCGCCCGTCCCGAAGAAGGCCGGCGCGCTTCCTTCCGGCCGGATGGAGGGACTGTGCGCCCCCACCGTCCCGAAAGTGTCGGGATAGTTGAGCCCCAGTTGGAGCGCGCCATGGCCGCCCATGCTCAGGCCGCCGATCGCCCGGCCCTCGCGCTTCGCGACCGTGCGGTAGGTCGCGTCGACGTGCCGCACGAGCTCCTTCGCGAGGTAGTCGCCCCATTTGGTGCCGCCCAGCGCCCCGCCGTCCTGGTTCATCCAGTAGCCGAGGCCCCCCTGCGGCGCGATCATGATCACCGAACCGAGCTTGCCGTCGTTCAACAGCCCGTTCGCCACCTCCTCCACACCGTAGCCCGACCATTCGTCATACCGGCCGCTCTGGCCGTGGAGGAGATAGATCACGGGGTAGCGCAGGCCGCTCGTCGCGTAGTCGGGCGGCAGGTACAGCCGGTACGGCATCGAGCGGCCCAGCGCCTCACTCTGGAAGAAGCGATCCATCCGCACGCCGCCGGGCATGACCCAGTGCGGGGAGTTCTGGGGCAGCGTCGAGATGATCCGGTCGGGGACGTAGATCGGCTCGGGCAGCGCGATCCCCTTCTCCTCGAACCACTTCCAGCTTGGCACCTTGCGCAGTGACTGGCGATCCACCTGGTAGACGTCGGGCAGCGCGCCATGCAGGACCGTCCCATTCACCAGCTCGGGCACGATCGTCTGCAGCGTCAGCCGGTCGACCAGGTGTGCGTTGTCCGGCATGTCGGGGCGCAGCTGGAGGCGCTTCCCGCCCTGTAGAAGGAAGGGCGCACGGGCGCCGTCCGAGATGATCGTGGCGCCGTCGCTCAGTGCTGGAACGGGAGCGCCCACCGGCATCGCCGTCAGCAGCTCCGGCGACGCGCCGCGTATGTCGGTGGGTCCGTAGCCCAGCGTCCGGCGCGTTGCCTCGTCCGGGACAAGGCGCCGCTCGTGACCAGCCAGCGCGTAGGTGGCGCCCGATGGCTCGCGCAGCAGGATCGGTCCGAAGGCGTCCGCTGGCTGCACCGTGACGCGGTACGTCGCCACGCTTTCACTACCCGCGCGCGTCCGCACCTCAATGACGTACGTCCCCGGCGGCGGGGGCACGAAGACCAGCCCCAGCACCGCCAGCTCGCGCATTTTTCCGCCCCACAGCGCCGGCACCCCGCGCTCGACGTACGCGCCCAGGTTGACAACCGGCACGCCGTCGGCACTGACGCTGACCGATCCAGCGTCGAGGTCACCGCCCTCGGCCGCGTGAGCCAGGAGGTAGATCGGTGTACTGCCCGGAACAGTCACGTCCCAGGTGACGGCCGCACTGCGCGCGTCGTACCCGCCCAGCCAGCCCGGCGCCGGGAGCTGGTAGATCCAGCGGCCGGGGAAGACGCCCTGCTGACGGACGAGGAAGGTGAGCGCGTCCAGAGCCAGGTCGCGCCGGCCAGCGCCGTCCAGGGGCGCCGCCCCAGGCGGCAGCGCCACCAGTGCCGCGCCCTGCGCCTTTGGCGCGGCCAGTGCCTCGCCGCCCGGGAGCGCGCCTCCGAGGGCAGCGATGCCCCCGGCCGCTCCGATCGCCGTCCCAAGAAGCCTCCGCCGTCCGAGCCGCCGCTGCATGGCCTTCTCCGAGTAAACGCCGCCTGTATTGGCTTTTGGGGATCGAAACGTTAACCCCGCGTAAATCACGTCGCCAGGGTTCCCGATAGACCGGTCAGCACATCCATCGTCCCGGCGCCAGTCTGCGCCGCTCCACGCGCCGAAGCTGTCACGCGTTTCACATTCCTTCCGTGACGTTCGCTACGCTCCCATCATCGGACCCCAGCCTCTCGAGCGCCTGTACGCTGCGACCACTGCACTCGGCAGTGCGATCGACGACGAGCAGAAGCTCCTCACGCGCATCGTGCACGAGCTCGCGGCGCTGCTCGACTCGCGCTACGCCGCGCTGGGCATCCTCGGCCCGGACGGTGGTCTCACGCACTTCATCACGACCGGCCTTACCGAAGAGGAAGAAGCAGCGCTGCGCCACACGCCGCCCCACGGAAAGGGCATCCTGGGCGCCCTGCTTACCGAGGGCCATCCGCTGCGGCTGGACGACTTGACGAAAGACCCACGCAGCGTTGGCTTCCCACCCGGCCACCCGCCGATGTGGACCTTTCTAGGCGTCCCGCTCCTGGTCGGTGACCGCGTCCTGGGCCGCCTCTACGTCACAGAGAAGAAGCGCGGCCGCTTCACGCAGGAGGATGAGTCGCTCGCGCTTGGCTTCGCCGGCGCCGCCGCTGTGGCCATCCAGAGCGCCCGCCAGGCGGCGCAGCTCGTCCAGAATGAGCGCTTGCGCTCCACAGGGGAGCTGGCCATGGGCGTGGCGCACGACTTCAACAACCTGCTCGCCACGATCCTGGGGCGGACCGAGGTGCTGCTCGGCCAGGTGCGCGATTCCGAGCAGCGCGAGAGCCTGCAGGCGATCCGCCGCGCCGCGCGGGACGGGGCGGCGGTGGTGTCGCGCATGCGTGAGTACGGACGCCCCGTCGACACAACCGAGTTTCGGCTCGTCGACCTGGCCGACGTCGCCGCCGAGGCGGTCCAGCTCACGCGCCCGCGCTGGCAGGGGGAGGCACAGCGCCAGGGCCGCACGATCGAGGTTCAGCAGCGCCTGTCGAGCGCTACCGTCCTGGCCGACCCCGCGGCGCTGCGCGAGGTGCTCGTCAACCTCCTGTTCAATGCCATAGACGCCCTGCCGGGCGGCGGCACGATCTCGCTGTCACTCGCGACGCGCGGCGACCGCGTGCACCTCGAGGTCGCCGACACGGGCGCGGGGATCCCCGCGCACGTACAGAGCCGGGTATTCGAGCCCTTCTTCACGACGAAGGGGGCACAGGGCTCCGGGCTGGGTCTGCCAATGGTGCGCAAGGTCGTCGAGGCGCACGGTGGCTCGGTCACGGTCGACTCGGGGCCGGGGCGGGGCGCCATCTTCCGGATCGATCTGCCCGCGGCCGTGGGCGACGCGGTGCCTGTTTCGCCGGATGCGCCGCTCGACGACGCCGAGCTGCCGCCGGCGCACGTCGTCGTTGTGGATGACCAGCAAGACGTGCTCGACACGATCGGCATGCTCCTGCGCCGCGACGGGCACTACGTCCGGCTGTTCCATGACCCGCACGCGGCAGTCGAGTCGGTGGCACACGAGCGGCCCGACGTCGTGATCACCGACATCGGCATGCCCAGGATGAGCGGCTGGGATCTGGCGCGCAGCGTGCGCGAGCGCGTGCCGGGTCTGCCCGTCATCGTACTCACAGGGTGGGGGCGCGATGTCACCGAGGCGCAGCTCAAGCAGCACGGTGTGCTGGCCGCGCTCTCCAAGCCCGCCGAGCTGGGAACGCTGCGCCAGGCGCTCGCGCGCGCCCTCACGCCCGCGCGCGAGCGCCCGCTGCACGTGTTGCTGGTCGATGACGCGGCGGCCTTCGCGTCGGTCCTGGCGGTGCTGATCAGCCAGGGCGGCCACACAGTACGCCGAGTGGGTACCGCGGGCGAGGGCATCGCGGCGCTCGAATCGGACGAGGACTTCGATCTCGTGATGCTCGACCTGAACCTGCCCGACCGACCGAGCGCCGAGGTGCTCGCCGCCGCGCGCGCGGCGGCGCGTGTTCCCGTGGTCTGCGTCGCCAGCGGCAGCGCGCCCCACGCCATGCAGCGTGAGGTCCCAGGTGCGGACCTGTACGTCGAAAAGGCCTACGTCACCGAGCAGCTCGCCCAGATCCTGCGCACGGCGCAGGACCGGCAGCGCGCGCAGGGCACCCAGGACACCCACGCATGACGGAGGCGCGCTCGCTGCCCATGGAGGAGTTCGAGGACTTCCTGCGTCGCCTCCACGCCGGGCCACCCCAGCACGCCGCCGCCGTCAAGGTGGCGGTGGCCGTCTGGCAAGGCGCGCTCGGCCGCGGTGACGCGGAAGGCGCCGCGGCCGCGCTGCAGATGGTGCGTGACGAGGTGGATCGGCTGATCCGGAGCATCAGCGAATTGCAGGAGCGTGGCCGGCGCCTGGCGGGCCAGGCGTAGGCTCGGGTTCAGGGTTCAGGGTTCAGGGTTCGGCGGCTTCTGGGGTGAGGTAGCCCTCGCGGAGGGCGTAGGCGACGAGCTCGGCGCGGGTCTGGAGGCCGAGCTTGCTCATGATGTGGGCGCGGTGGGTCTCGACGGTCTTGACGGAGACGACGAGGCGGTCGG
>DASTZM010000004.1:0-3628 GCA_035764305.1 Chloroflexota bacterium
ACGTAGGCACGGTGGACGGCGAGCACGCGCTCGGGACTCAGGGTGTTCAGCTCCTCGGGGACTCGGACGTCCGGGCCGGGTCTGCCCGCCTCGCGCGCGGCGGCGCCGAGCGCTTCGAGCAGCGTGCCCATGGCGCCGTCCGCCAGGAGCGTGCGGGTGCGGAGGAGCCTCAGGAAGCGGTTGGCGCCGGCTTGGGCCCCGTCGGCGTCCACAGCAGGGCCTGCCGATTCGACCTGGCCCGGCAGCGTTGCGATCAAGGCGGACCTCCTGCGGCGTGTATGTCTAGGACGGATTGAGCCGAGCCTAGCGTGGGACGCCGTCCGGCACATCAGGGAATTCCCCGATGCACGGGGTGCGGCGAACGCCTTAAGTGGGCGCATGACACCCAAGGAACGGGTCTTCGCCGCGCTGCGCCACCGGGAGCCTGACCGGGTGCCGACCGGCGAGATCGGGGTGGACTGGACGATCGTCGAGCGGGCGCTGGGGCGCGAATCCTTCTACCGGGCAAAGTGGAAGGAGCTGACGGCGCTGTGGGATGGGCGGCGCGACGAGGTGGTGGCGAGCTACAAGCGGGATACGGTGGACATCGCCCGCGCCTTCGAGTGGGACGCCGTGCCGGTCACGCTGGCGCCACGCCGGCAGCGCGAGTACCGCTGGCCGAAGATCCTTGCGCCGTACACGTGGGAGGACGCGGGCGGCAGAGTGCACCAGTACGCGCCCGAGAGCGGCGGCAACCCGATCTGCATCAAGTACGGCGATCTCACCTGGGAGCAGCTCGAGGCGCGCGAACGGCAGCCGCTGCCGGCGCCCGGCGAAGACGAGCTGGAGATCGTGCGCCACGTCGTGGCGGAGCTCGGAGAGACGCACTTCATCTTCGCGCGCGGGGCGGATGGGTGCTTCCCCTACGGCGCGATCGGGATGGAGGAGGCGCTGATGCGCATGGTGCTCGATCCCGAGTTCATGCACCGCCTGACCGATCTCGAGACGCGGCGCGCGATCGCGGTCAACGACGCGTTCCTGGACGCGGGGTGCGACGCGGTGCTCGCGGCGGTGGACGTGTGCGACAACCGCGGTCCCATCATGGGGCCCGGGCTGTTCGAGGAGTTCGTGCTGCCGTCGATTGAGGCGATGGCGGCGGCGTGCCACCGGAAGGGCAAGCTGTTCATCAAGCACAACGACGGCAACAACTGGCCCATCCTTGACCGGCTGGTGGCCGCGGGGATCGACGGCTATCAGGCGATCCAGCCCGCGATCGGCATGGACATGCGCCGGCTGAAGCAGACATACGGCGGCCGGCTGTGCCTGTGGGGCGGGGTCGACGTCGACACGCTGGTGGGAGGGACACCCGAGGACGTGCGGCGCCAGGTGGCGTACGCCATCGAGCACGCGGCGCCGGGGGGCGGCCTGCTGCTCTGCTCGGGCAACAGCATCATGGCCACGGTCCAGTACGAGAACTACCTCGCCATGCTGGCCGCGCTGCGGGACTACGGCACCTACCCGATCCGCGTGCCGGCGGAGGCGCTGGCGTGACCACGACCGCGGCGGGCGCGGCGGGGATCGCGCCCGCCGGCCACCAGGCGCCGACCACCGAGGCAGACCGCTTCCGTCTGGCGCTCGCGCACAGGGAGCCGGACCGCGTGCCGGTCCACGATTCCCCCTGGCCCACCACCGTTGCGCGGTGGCGCCGCGAGGGGCTGCCGGCCGGTGTGTCCCCCGCCGACTACTTTGGCTTCGGGCTCACCCACGTCGCGGGCGAGCTCGACCCGCGGTTCCCCGTGGAGGAGCTCAACGAGGGCGGCGACTACCGTGTGTGGCGCACCGAATACGGGCAGGTGCGCAAGCAGAAGCGCGACCTGACGAGCACGCCGGAGATCGAAGAGTGGCCGATTCGCACGCGCGAGGACTGGGAGCGCGTCAAGCCGCGCCTCGAGCCCACCGCCGACCGCCTCGACCTCCCCGCGCTGCGCCGGACCTACGACGCGGCGCGCCGGGCTGGGCGCTTCGTCACCTTCAACGCCCACATCGGCTACGCGCAGTTCCTGGAGTACATGCGCAACGACGAGCTGCTCATGCTGCTGGTCACCGACCCCGGCTGGGTGCACGACATGTTTGCCACCCACGCCCGGCTCGTGACCGGTCTGGCGCAGCGCATGTGGGACGCGGGCATCCATTACGACGGCGCGTTCCTCGCGTGCGACCTCGGCTACCGCAACGCGAGTCTCTTCTCACCCGCGACGTACCGCGCCCTCCAGTTCCCGCACGACCGCGACGTGTTCGACTTCTTCCACGGCAAGGGACTGCCCGTGATCCTGCACTCGGACGGCTGCGTGAAGGCGCTGATCCCCCACTTTCTGGACGCCGGGCTGGACTGCCTGCAGCCGCTGGAGGTAAAGGCCGGCATGGACCTGCTCGAGCTCAAGCGCGAGTACGGCGGCCGGCTCGCCTTCATGGGCGGCATCGACGCCCGCGCCATGGCGGATCCCGACCCGGCGGCGATCGAGCGCGAGGTGCGGACCAAGCTCGACGTGGCCAGGCGGGGCGGCGGCTACATCTACCACTCGGACCACTCAGTACCCCACGACGTCTCCTTCGACCAGTACCGCCACGTCATCGACCTCGTCCGGCGCTACGGTCGCTGCGCGTGACGCTGGTCCTCCCCCGTCGCACTCGCCGCCGAGAATGCAGACCGGCTAGAGCGAGACGTCGACGACAAAGCGGCGGGTCTGGATGCCGCCGCGGAAGCTGCCCTGCACGGCGCTGTAGGTGAGCGTCAGGAAGATGCGGCACGAGATGCCGTGCGCCTCGCGCAGCGCCGGCGATGTGAGGTTGATCGCGCCGTACTCGAAGGGCGGGATCTCGTGCGGTTTGACGTCGATGAAATCACCGTACGGCTCGCCGGTCTCGTCGATCTCCAGGGCGAGCGCCTCGGTCAGCGCGGCGCGCGTCAGCAGGTCTGCGGGCAGGACGTTGAACAGGCGCAGCTCGCCGGTGTGGTGGAAGTATTCGAAGGCCGGCGCCCGGCCGAAGCGCACCTCGCCGGGAGACAGCTCGCGGTAGGAACGCGGCGTGATTGGGTCGGCATCGGCGTAGCGGGAGACGACGGCGCCGATGTACTCGGCGTGGCGTTGCCGGTAGGTCGCCTCCTGCTCCGCGGCGCGCTCGGCGCGCTCCTGCGCGACGTGCGAGCTCCACTCGCGCAGCTCGCGGATGGGGTGGGCGAGACGGTCGAGAACGCTGGTCATGGCGCATGCCTCCTGCAGGCGGCCACGCGCCGCCGGCCTACGCCCAGGCTAGGCCGTCGCCACACGGGCCGCATCGGGGAAAACCAGGACTACGGCACCCCCTCGTCGAGCGCGACGAGCGCGTCGAACGCCGGGAAGCACATGGCGTCCATAAAGGCGTCGGCGAAGGCCGTGTCCGAGGAGAGCTCGACGTACTCGACGCGGCGCGCGAGGGTCTCGGCGCGGCGCCGGGCGTCGGTCGAGGTGAGCGCCATCCGGCTCCCGCGCCCCGCGGCGTTGCCGACGGTCTCGACGCGGTCGAGCGGCACGGGCGGGATGAGGCCGATGGCGCGCGCGGCGCCGGCGCCGACGTAGCTGCCGAAGGCGCCGGCCAGCAGGACGCGGTC
>DASTZM010000005.1:0-6693 GCA_035764305.1 Chloroflexota bacterium
GGAGAGGTCGGTACCGGGGAGCAGCTCCGGGCGCAGGAGCCAGCCGGGGCGGGCGGGGTTGTACTGACCGACGAACGGGCTGCCGGCGGCGGCGGCCTGCGCCGCGAGCGCGGGGGGCACGTTGTGCCCGGTGAGCAGCGCCTTGAGGTAGTCCGCCAGGAGCAGAGGCTGCGTGCGGCGCGTCGTGGCGTCGTAGTGCAGGACGGTGCGCTGGAAGCGTTGGTAGACGAAGGTGGCGTTGTCCGGGTCGGCGGCGGGGCGGGAGGTGGGGAAGCCGAACAGCTCGAGGCCGATCAGCACCTGGGAGATGGGATCGGGGGCGCCGGCGGCGCGGCCGGGGGCGAGGAAGGCGTCCAGGAAGCCGACGGGGACGCCTCCCCAGTCGTTGGGCACGGTGGTGGCGACAAAGAAGGAGGCGGCGTCGGCGTAGTTGGCGCTGCCGGGGAGCGGCGCGCCCAGTGCCAGGTCGGGCGCGGGCTCGGGGAGCGTCGCGTCGCCAAACGACGTGAACGGGAGCAGTCCGGGATCGAGCAGGTTGAGCAGCGTGACGCGTCCGTCGCCCTGGAGCTGCATGACGTGCCGCTGGAAGAACTGGACCGGCGTGCCCAGCAGGAAGAGTCGCCGGGAGGTGGGGTAGCCGAAGGTGGCGACGCCGCCGCGCGCGTAGAAATAGAGCGCGAAGCGCTCGTCGGCCAGCCGGAAGCCGGTCTCCGGGAAGACGTCCGCGACCGGGGCCGCTGGAGGGGTGCTCAGGGGCGCGGCGGGACCGCCCGTCTGCGCCGCGGCGCGCGGCGCGTCGGGAGCGAACGGGAGGAGCGGCAGCGCGACGAGCACCGCCAGAGCCGCGGCGAGCGCGAGGCGGAAGAGGTGCACCCCGCGGCAAGTGTACTGAGGTTTCTCGGGTGCGGCGGAACCGGAAAGGTAGGGTTAACCCCTAAATCCGGCGGTTTGGGCGCCGCCGGGCGCGTCTGTGTGGTCTATTCACTAGCTGGGGCCGCGCGGCTGTGCGAGACTCCTGGGCAGCGGGCCCTCGCGGCGCGCAGAGCTGCTATGGAACCGGTCTGGCGCAAAACGGCGGAGGACGAGTCGACCGCGACGGCGGATCGGCCGGTGCTGCGCGTCGCGCTGGTCGACGACCATCAGGACTTCTTGCGTTGGGCGCGCTCGGTGCTGGAGCCGTCGCCGTGGCTAGAGGTGGTGGGGGAGACGACCGATCCGGAGGCCGCGACGGGGCTGGTGCGGGACACGAACCCGGACCTGGTGATGGTCGACTTCGAGATGCCCGGCATCACGGGCTTCGAGGTGGCGCGGCGCGTGAAGCAGGAGGCGCCGGCGGTGAGCGTACTGTTGATGAGCCTGCACGACAGCGCGTACTTCGAGGTGCTGGCGCGCCTGGCGGGGGCAAAGGGCTTCCTGCCCAAGACGCGCTTCTCGCCGGAGTCGATCGCCTCGCTGCTGGACGCGAAGCACTGAACAGCGCTACGAACTCGAGATGATGGCCACGCCAGCGCGCACAACCGAACCCCAGCGGACCCCGGAAACCCCGACGCGCACGATTCGGATCGCGATCGTCGAGGACGAGAGCCTGTTCCGGGACCTGCTGCGCACCGCGCTGGCGCAGTATCCGGGGCTGGAGGTGGTGGGGGCGTTTGGCGACGGCGAGCACGCGGTGCGTGACGTGCCCGCGCTGCGGCCGGACGTGGTGCTGATGGACATCGAGCTGGGCGGGCAGCTGAACGGGATCCAGGCGGCGATGGTCCTGCGCCGGCAGCTGCCGGAGCTGGGGATCGTGCTGCTCTCCAACCAGGGATCGCCGCGGGTGCTGCAGTCGCTGCCGCCGGACGCGCTGTCCGGTTGGAGCTACCTGCTCAAGCAGTCGGTGCGGGACATCGCGTCGCTGTACCGGGCGATCGAGGGCGCGGCGTCCGGGCTGATGGTGCTGGACCCGCAGCTGGTGGCGAACCGGCGAGCGCGAACGGGTGGCGCGCTGGACCGGCTGACGCCGCGCCAGCGGGAGATTCTGGGGCTGGTGGCGCAGGGGTACACCAACGCGGCCATCTCGGAGAAGCTGGTGGTGGCGACGAAGACGGTGGAGAAGCAGCTGAACCTGCTCTATCAGGAGCTGGGGGTGGACCGGAACACGTCGGCGGCGCACCCGCGCGTCAGGGCCGTGCTGACGTACATCGAGGAGACGCAGCCCGAAGCGCCCTGGACGTCGAGCCGCGAGGGAAGCCGCGGCGGCGGGAGGTCGAGGAGAGCGGGGGACAGCCGGACTGAGCTGTCCTGACTGGCTCCAGGACGGGCACGGCCAGCCCCGGCAGCAAAGTTACAAACCGGTTGCGAGCGGGTTTCGACACACGTCGCCGCGCGGCGTTGGTACTGCCTTGACAGATACCCGCCGGGACGCTACGGTAGGCTGCCGTTACAAACCGGTTGCAGGCCGGACCGCCGAGACGGGCCGACTCCGGAAATCAGTCAGCGGCGGGGGGCGCGCATGGCGCAGCTGGCAGACGCTCGCGGAGCCGCGGTCCGGGGTTATCAGTGGGGGACGGCCGCGATCACGCCGCCGTCGCTCGGAGAGTGGCCATTCTGGGCGGCCGGGGCGGCGCTGGCGACGGGGCCGGCGCTGCTGAGCACGTTCCTGCTGCTTGGCCGGCCGCCGCTTAGCCCGCCGACCGCCCGAGGCAGCGCGCTGTTTGGGCTGCTGGTCCTGGCCATGACGCTCGCCTGGTGGCGCGAGAGCGGGGGCGCGCGGCGCCGAGTCGAGTGGAGTCGCGTACTGGCCGGGTACGCCCCGCTGGCGCTGGGCGGGCCACTTGCGGCGCTGCTCTTTGTGCCGGAAGTCAATCACTGGCTCGTGACGGTGCCCAGCGTGCGCCCCGCGCTCACGGGAGCGCTGCTGATCCCCACGGCGCTGCTGCGAGTGGGGCTGCTGGCGATTCAGCGGCGCGCGGCGGTGTCCCGGTTCTGCTGGCGGTGGCGGTACGCGCTGTCCGGAGCGCTCTACGCGGCGCTGGCGCTCGCGTCCAAGCCGAGCCTCTGGCACACCGACCTCCCCGCGTGGTTCGTGCCCGCGGTGCGCCGGGTGCTCGAGGGACACGCGCTGCAGATGTACGGCGTGCGTGCGGACGTGATGGGCACTCCTTCGCCCATAGAGCACGGACCGCTCACGATTCTGTTCTACGCGCCGCTCGTGGCGCTGGCGCAGTGGGCCGGCGCCGCCGACTTCCTGCGCGTGGGGGCGCTCTTCCCGCTGGCGGGCGTGCTGGTGGTGGACGTGCTGCTGGCGTACCAGGTGACGCGGGCGGTCGGGGATTTGGAGCCGCGACTGGGAGATGAGCACCGGTTCGGCGTGTTCGTCCTGCTGCTCTTCTCGCCGCTGGTGTGGTTTTCCTCGGTCTGGCTGGTGCACCTGGAGTCACTGCAGGCGCTTCTGCTGGTGGTGTCGGTGCGGCTGCTGCTGCGCGGGCGAGGCGCAGCCGCGGGTGCGGTGATGGGGTGCTCGCTCCTGGTCAAGCACAGCGCGGCGCTCTCGGTCGGTCCGCTCCTCCTGGCGCTGTTCCTGGGCGGGGTCCCGGCGGTGAGCCGGCGCGCGGTGACGGCGGGCACGGTGGCGGCGCTCGTGGCGGGTGGGGGACTGCTGCCGCTGCTGGCGGCGGCGCCGGCGGACTTCGCGTTCAACTTCCTGGAGTACGACGCGATCAAGCCGATCTACGGCGTGACGATCTGGAAGGCGCTCTACGACACCGGTCTGGAGCCACTGGCGATGCGCTACGACAGCGCGCTCATCGGACTGCTGGCGCTCGCCGGTGGCGTTGCGGTGGGCCTGGCGGGGCGCCGTGCGGCGGCTACGAAGGGTGAGACCGAGGTCTGGCGGATGGCGTGGGCCGCGGTGTTCCTCGGGCAATGTGCGTGGCTGGGGCTGACGACGTGGCAGTACCCGCACTATGCTCTCACGGCGTTCGTGGCGATGCTGATCCTGGAGACGGCGGTGGGGGGCGCGGGGCGGTGGCCGGTTCTGGCGCTGCTGGTGCTGTTTGTGCCGTACAGCCTGCAGTCTCACATGCCGAGCAACGTGGGGAAGGCGGGGGGCCCGTTCGTCGTGGCGCGCGCGGTGGCGCAGCTGGCCTTCCTGTACGGCGCCGCGGTGGCCGTGGGAGTCCGGCTGCTGCCGTCAGGCGATGCGAGTGGCGTAAAGGATCCCCCCCTGCTGGCCGCCCACCGGTAGGGTGAGACCGGGGCCGGCGAGGGTGGAGCCGGGCAGCGGGGGTAGGCTCGTGCGCCCGGCGGGGCCGTCCCACTCGAGGGCGTAGAGGGCGTCTGGAGCGACGTCGGGAAGCGTGAGCCGCAGATCCGCGGGGAGGGCGGTCGCGTCACCGTTGCGCACGGCGAGGGCGGCGGCGCGTGACGCGTCGGGCGCGACGTAGGCGAGGACGAGCGGCGAATCGGCGGTGGGATCTGTGACGTGGTGGAGCGCGCCGCCGGCGATGAGCGGGCGGAGGCGCTTGTAGCGCTCGACGAGCGAGGCGACCTGCGCCCGCTGGGCCAAGTCCAGATCCGCGAGGCGTATGGAAAGGCCCCACGCACCGCCCATGCTGGAGAGGGCCTGGTAGTCGAGCTGCCGCGCGGCCGTGGCCGCGGCGCCGGGGTCGGCGGCGCCGGCGGGCGGCTGGTGGGCGAGCCACAGCATCAGGTACTGCGCGGGCATGGCGCGCGTCGCGCCGGCGAGCGCCTGCTGCAGCTCGAGCGGGGCGGCGGCGGGATGGCCGGCCGCGTCGGTCAGCCAGGCGACGTCGGTCAGTCCGTACAGCGCGTTGTCGAGGTACCCGCCGCCGTCGAAGCAGTTCTCGAGCACGAGCGTGGGGTGGAGGCGCCTGACGGTGCGGAGGACGTCGTAGAAGGCCAGGGTGTTCTCGCGGAGCGAGGCGGCGACGGCATCGGGCGGCGCGCCTTCGCCGGCGCAGCTGCCGATCATGGCCTGGTCGAACTTGAGCCAGTCGAGCTGGTACTCGCGCACGGCGCGGTCAAGCTCGCCGATGACCCAGTCTTTGGCGGCGGCAAGGCAGAGCAGGCGCGCGCCGTCCACCGGATATGGCGCGCCCGGAGACGGCGGGGCGGCGAGCCATTCCGGGTGCTGGAGGGCGACCGGAGCGTGCGGATCCACGACGCCGAAGGCGATCCACGCGCCGAAGCGCATCCCCAGGCGGTGGACCTGGTCCGAGAGCGTGGCGAGGCTGCCATCGGTAAAGCGATCGGGACGGGCGCGCCAGTCGCCGGTCAGGCGCTGCCAGCCGTGGTCCACGTAGAAGACCTCGACGCCGGCGTCTGCCGCGAGCCGGGCCTCGGCAAGGAGGCGCCGCTCGTCCAGGTCCCGTCCGTAGGCGAACCACGAGTTCCAGGTCACGGGCAGCGTCAGGCCGGGGCCGGCGGCGGCGCCCTCGGGCACGGGAGCGCGCGACCGCGACGCCTCGAGGTAGCGGTGCAGGGCCCGCGAGCCAGCGTCGGCATCGCCGCGGAACGCTACGGCGAAGGCCGCGGGGGCCTCGAAGCGCTGGCCGGGGGAGAGCAGCCAGCCGGCGAGCTGCTCTCCGCCCGTGATGCTGACGGTGCCTTCGGCGCCGGCGGCGAGGCGGATCTCGTAGTTCGCGGAC
The DNA here is from genome assembly GCA_035764305.1 of Chloroflexota bacterium. Taxonomy (GTDB): domain Bacteria; phylum Chloroflexota; class UBA11872; order UBA12225; family UBA12225; genus DASTZM01. The sequence continues at coordinate 5,652 of DASTZM010000005.1, forward strand.
CACAGGAGACCGCCGAAGACCCCGCCGCCGGCGGCGGGGCTATGCAGCACGAAGGACGGAATCGCAGTCTCCATCAGCCCTCCGCCGGCGCGGGAGTCGATGCGCACGGCTCGCCCGGGGGAAAGCGTCTGCCGGGCGCTGCCAGAGTCGGCGGTGGCGGTGAGCGCGTCCCAGCTACCGGCGCCGGCCGCGCTGACGCCCGTGGCCAGGGAGTCGGCGCGCAGGATGCGCAGCGGCGATCGACCGGCGTTCTCGAGTGTCGTGACGCGCTCGATTGCGCCGGCATCGGGCCAGAGCCGGTAGCTGCGCCAGACGCCGAGGTTGGTGTCCGGATCGAAGAAGCGCAGTGTGGCACGGAGGGCGCCGCCAGGCTCGCGTTCCGTGTCAAGCCCCGCGTAGCGGAGCGAGTCACCGGAATGGCGGGCGCCGCTCGCGTCTTCGTACAGAACGCCGAGGGGCGGGGCGCCGCCGCCGGCGGGGTGTGGGGCGCCGGGGAGAGTGGGCGCTTCGACTTCCAGCGATGCGAGACCCTGTCCGGGCAGGGAGTCGAGCGGCAGGCGCTGCTCGACATGGGCGTTGGCGAGGAGCAACGTGGGCGGCTCGGGCAGGAAGCCGATCCACGCGTCGCCGGATTGGGCGAGGAGCTGTACGCTCTGCGGCGCCGGGGCGGCGCGCAGTGGCAGCGGTGTCGCGAGGACCACCACACTGAAGAGCAGGGCGAGCGCACGGCGGCCGCGCACGCCTTCATCAGACCAGAGCATCGTTAACGCTGTGTAAGACGGCGGTTAATCGGCGGCCAGCGATTGGAACGCGCTGCTGGTACAAGACTCGTGTGAGCGAGCAGCGGACGAGCAAGAGCAGCGAGAAGCCGGCCTTCCCGGAGAAGCACAAGGACCTGATCAGCCGCGAGAAGCGCGCCTTCGCCGCGCTGGGGCTGGTGCTGAAGGATGGGACGCCCCAGGTGACGCCGATGTGGTTCGACTACGACGAGAAGAGCGGGCAGTTCGTCTTCAACACCGCGCGGGGGCGGGTGAAGGACCGG
>DASTZM010000006.1:0-2712 GCA_035764305.1 Chloroflexota bacterium
AGGCGGCGCAGATCAAAGGCGCGTGGTGTGGGTCGACCCTGCTGCGTCTGACGACAACCGAGGGCCGCATCTACCTGAAGTCCGCGTACACGCGCCCACCCGGCGAGGCGCAGCTGGTGGCGGCGCTGGCGGCCCGCTGGCCCGATGCGCTGCCCGACGTGATCGCGCACGACGCGACACGCAATCTCCTGCTCATGCGCGACTTCGGCGACGGCATGCTGCGCTACGGCGCGCAGATGTCCCGCTGGGAGAACGCCGCGCGCGGCTTTGGCGCGCTCCAGCTGGCGTGCTCAAGCCACCTGGACGAGTGGCTGGCGATGGGCTGCGAGGACCGGCGCCTGCCGACGCTCATGCCGCACTTCGAGCGCCTGCTGGCGGACACGCCCTACCTATGGCCGGGACACGAGCGCGGGCTGACCGAGGAGCAGACCGCACAGGTCCGATCCCTGCTGCCGCGGCTGGCGGAGATGGCAGCGCAGCTTGGCGCGTCCGGCATACCCGACTCGCTGGTGCAGCAGGACTTCCGGCACGGCAACCTGGCGGTCGTGGCCCGGCCCGAATCGCCGGACAGCGCGTTCCGGTTCGTGTACTACGACTGGGGCGATGCGGTCGTGTCGCACCCGTTCTTCAGCGGGACGCGCATGCTCGATTACCTGGGTAGGGCATTCGAGCTGGACGTGCGTGGTCCGTCGGGGCTCCCGTCGCGCGTGACGTACGCGCGGGGCGCCATCCACCGCTACCTGCGCGACGCGTACGTCGAGCCGTGGACCGCGCTGGCGCCGGCGCGCGACGTGCGCGCGGCGTTTGACCTGGCGCGGAAGCTCAATCCGCTGTGGCAGACGGTGCGGTGGTGGCTCGAGATTCCCTACTACGAGACGGCGAGTCCGTGGGGACGGGACTCGCTCACGTGGGGACCGAACCACCTGCGCCGGCTCCTCCGCGAGATGGAAGAGCCGGCGCGAGTGGAAAATCGGTGAAAAATCTGTGGGTGACTAGCCGGCGCGGCGCAGGGACCCCTTCGCGTCGTCCATCTGGCCTTCGGCGTGAAGACGCTTGTTGCCGACCAGCTTGCCGGCCGCCATCTTGGCGTTGCCCTTCGCCTGGTCCATCGCGCCGCCGACCTCCCGGCCTACCTTGCCGGCAGCCCGCTGGTCCTGGCCCTCGACGACCATCTTCTCGTCGCCCTTGGCGCGGCCCACCGTCTCCTTGACCTTGCCCTTGAGCTCGTCCATCCGTCCTGGCATTGTTGAATGCCTCCTTTCATCCGATATCTAATGCAACAACCAGACCAGGTGGACGTGTGAGGCTGACCGCAGACGCGGTGCGGCGCCTACGGGCGCGCTCGCAGCGTCTGATGGGGCGTACGAAAGGGCCACTCGAAGCCGCGCGGGCGATGTGCGGCGCGCAGGCACAGGATGCGAGCGCAGGCATCCTCTCGCTCCGCGCGCGGCTCGATCCCGCCGCGGAAGTCACGGCAGCGGACGTCGAGCGACTGCGCGTGGACGACCGGGCGCTGGTGCGGACGTGGCTGATGCGCAGCACGATCCACCTGGTCACGGCGGAGGACTACGCCCTGCTCCTGCCGCTGGTAGGTCCGCACTTCGAGCGCCGCACACGACCGCGCCGGCTGGGCCTGGGGCTGGACGACGAGACGGGGGAGCGGGGTGTGGGTCTGCTGTGCGACTTTCTTTCAAAGGGAGGGCCGCTGACGCGCGACGAGCTGCGGGAGCGGCTCGAGCGCCGGCGCATCCCCACCGAAGGGCAGGCGCTGGTGCACCTGGCGGCGCTGGCGGCGTACCGCGGGAAGATCTGCTTCGGCCCGGGCGAGGGGCGGCGCGCGACGTTCGCGCTGGTCGACGACTGGCTGAAGCCGGCCATCCAGCGCGCGCTCCACCGGCCGCCCCCGCGCGAGGAGGCGCTGGCGACGCTGGTGCGGCGCTACGTGGACGCCTTCGGCCCGGCGACACCGGAAGACCTGGCGACGTGGTCGGGGCTGCCCATGGGCGACGTGCGTGTGGGGTGGAAGGGCGCGGCGGAGGAGCTGGTGGAGGTAGCGGTACCGCCGGTGGCGGGCGGACGGGCGTGGTTTCCGGCGGCACGTGAGGCGGAGCTGCGGGAGGTGGCTGGGCGCGGGCGGCGGACGCCGGAGAGCGTCGCGCTGCTGGCGTTCTGGGACACGTACCTGATGGGCTACCGCTCGCGCGAGCTGACGGTGGACACGGCGCACGCCGCGGGAGTGGTGGTCGCGGGTGGCGTGCTGTACCCAATCCTGGCCGTCGACGGCCGCGCGGTAGCCGCCTGGCGCCTGGAGCGCGCGAAGGGCCGGGTGACGGTCCGCCTCTCGCCGTTCGCTCCGCTGTCCAAGGGAGTGCTCCGCGCGGCGGAAGGAGAGGCGCAGGACGTGGGGCGCTTCCTGGGCGCGGAGGAGGCGAACCTGGCCTGAGGGGCAGGGGAGGCTATCGCGGCCGCCTGGCACACTGGCAGAGATGGCCACGACCCTGGAAGCCCCCACGACATCTGCGCACGCGACTCGACAGAACGGCACCGCGGCGGGCGGGGCGCTGGTGCGCTACCTCCAGGAGCTGAACGGCCAGACACCCAACCCGGCGGTGGCGGCGTACTACGCCTCGCTCGACCAGGTCGCGTCGGTCAGCCCGTCCATCGCCGGCTCGATCGTCGCCGAGCTGCGCGACCAGCGGCGCAACCTCAAGC
>DASTZM010000007.1:0-2947 GCA_035764305.1 Chloroflexota bacterium
GCCTGCGCCGTCGACGGCTTCGAGCAGACGCGGATGCGGCTGCGGGCCCGGGGCCAGCACGTCGCCGTCTACGGCGTCGACAAGTTCCCGCGGATGACCGACTTCGTCGTGCCGCATGGCGTGCGCATCGCCGACGCCGACCGCGTCCGCCTCGGCGCCCACCTCGGCGAGGGCACCACCGTCATGCACGAGGGCTTCTGCAACTTCAACGCGGGCACGCTCGGCGCCGCGATGGTCGAGGGCCGCATCAGCGCCGGCGTGATCGTCGGCAAGGGCACGGACGTCGGCGGCGGCGCGAGCATCATGGGCACCCTCTCGGGCGGCGGCACGGAGGTCATCACCATCGGCGAGAACAGCCTCATCGCCGCCAACGCCGGCACCGGCATCAGCCTGGGCAACAACTGCACCATCGAAGCCGGCTGCTACGTCACCGCAGGAGCCAAGGTGAAGCTGCTACCCGAAGGCAAGATCGTCAAAGCGCGCGAGCTTTCCGGTAAGGACAATCTTCTCTTCTGGCGCAACAGCGAGACGGGCCAGCTCGAGGCCCAACCCAACCGTAAAGTCGTCGCGCTCAACGAGCAGCTCCACGCCACGACCACCGCGGGCACGGCGAAGCCCTAGAGCACTCGCTCGAGGATCTCGGCTGCCTCCCGGCACACCTCGATCCGCGGCACAAACGCCAGCCGGAAGTAGCCTCCGCCGCGCGGCCCCATGAAGCCGCCCGGCAAGACGATCACGCCCGCCTCCATCAGCCGCTCCGCGAAGGCGAACGAATCCCCGCTCCCCTCGGGCACGCGCACCCACAGATAGAACGCTGCCTCGCTCGCCTCAACGCTCAGCCGCTTCCCCGCGAACACCTCCATGAACAGCGTCCGACGCTCGGCGTAGCGCGCGCGCTGCTCCTCGACGTGCCGCTCGTCCCCCCACGCCGCGATCGCCGCCTTCTGGATGAACTCGGGCGTCGCCACGCCGATACGCGGGCGCACGTTCTTCATCACCGCGATCAGCTCCGGATCGCCGGCGATGAGCCCGGACCGGTACGCGGTCATGTTGCTGCGCTTGGAGAGCGTGTTGATGACCACCGCGCGCCGGAAGTCCGGCCCCGCCGCCTGCAGCAGCCCCACCGGCGGCTCGTCGTAGTACAGCTCGCTGTACGCCTCGTCGGAGGCCACGTAGAACCCGTACCGCTCGGCCAGCGCCAGCGCGTCACGGTCGTACGCCAATGGCGCCATCGCGCCGGTCGGGTTGTTCGGGAAGTTCAGCCACAGAATGGCCAGGCGCTCGCCCACCGCGGGTGTGATCGCGTTCAGGTCGGGCAGCCAGTCCGTGTCCAGCGGCAGAGGCAGCGTCTCGGCGTGGTGCATCGTCGCGCTGTCGCCGTAGACCTGGTACGCCAGCTCTGGTATTGCGATCAGCTGCCGCTCGCGGCGGCTGGCGGGGTTGTCGAGCAGCAGCGGCGCCAGCGTGTAGATCGCCTCCTTCGCGCCGTTGGACGGGATCACGTGTCGCTCGGGATCCACCGCCACGCGGTAGCGCCGCGTCAGCCACGCCGCGATCGCCGCGCGCAGCTCGGGCAGCCCCGCCGCCGTCGGGTAGCGCCCCGACGGCGTCACGGCGTCGACGAGCGCCTGGCGGATGAACTCAGGCGTGGGGTCCTCCGGGTCACCGACACCGAAGTTGATGAGCTTCACGCCCTGGGCTCGCAGCGCGTCCTGGCGCGACCGCAGCTGCGCAAACGCGTACGGCTTGAGCTGCGCGATGGCCGGGTTCATTCCGGCCGAATGCTAGCCGACTCTGGCCAGCCACACTTCGCGCTTGTGGTCGGCCTTCAGCCGGTCCAGGAACTCCCCCGTGCGCAGCTGCCGCTCCAGGATGAAGTTCACGTGTGACCTCAGCGCCGCGTCAACCTCACGCCCCACGTCCTCGGCCAGCCGGAGCCGCTGGAAGACGCCGAACGGCTCCTGGTTGAACAGCCGCAGCGCCTTGATCGCGTTGACAGAGATGGGGCGGGACGAGGGCTGCAAGTCGCCGCACGCCTCGCACAGCACGCCGCCCGACGCGGCGCTGAAGCGGTTGTCGCCAGGCGAGAGTCGCGCGTGGCACTCAGTGCAGCTCGTCAACTCGGGCGCGTAGCCCAGGTGCCCGAGCAGCTTCGCCTCGAAGTTCCTCGCCGCCAGCTCGACCTGCGCCGCTACCGCCGTGTCGGCCGGCGACTCGCGCACCTCTCCCGGCTGCGCGCGCACCGGCACACCATCCAGGAAGGTAAGCATGTCGAGCAACAGGTCGAAGACCGGACGGCTCTCCAGGCGCTCCTCGGTGAAACGATCGACCAGCTCCGCGGCGTACGCCGCGTAGGAGGCCTTCCACAGGTCGTCCCGGATGTGTGTGAACGGTCGCACCGCCTCCGCCTGCGTCACGATGTCGAGGTTCCGCCCCTGCGCCACCAGGACGTTGACGTGCGTGAACAGCTCAACATGTCCGCCCAGGCGGCTCTTCGGGCGGCGCACGCCTTTGGCGATCGCGCGTAGCTTGCCGATCGTCGGGGAGTAGAGCGTTAGGATGCGGTCGGCCTCACCAAAGTCGTGGCGCCGCAGCACGATCGCATCGGTGCGGTACAGGCGAGGTTGGCTCATGGGTGCCTAGGTCAGATTCTCGGGGCCAAATGATGCGGGCAGCAGCTGATCCAGCGTGTACTCGACTCGGGCGCCGCCCACGGTCGCGCACACGACTCGCATGGCCTCGCCGAACTCTCGCAATACTTGCCGGCACGCGCCGCACGGCGTGGTCGGTGCGTCGGTGTCGGTTACGACCGCCACCTCCTCGAGCCGCGTCTCGCCCGCCGCTACCGCGGCGAAGACGGCTGCCCGCTCGGCGCAGATCGTCAGCCCGTACGAGGCATTCTCGACGTTGCAGCCGGCGTACGTCCGGTCGCCCGCCCGCACCGCCG
>DASTZM010000008.1:0-5423 GCA_035764305.1 Chloroflexota bacterium
GCTCGGCCGCATCGACGTGCTGGTCAACTGCGCCGGGATCTACCGCATCGGCGAGATCGACGCCGTCGACGCCGCCGCGTGGGACCAGATGCTGGACATCAACCTGCGCGGCACGTTCCTCGCGTGCCGCGCGGTGCTGCCGGGGATGCGCGAGCGCGGCCGAGGCTGCATCGTCAACCTTTCGTCCATCTCTGGCCGCACGCGATCGACCCTCGCCTCGCCCGCCTACGTCGCCTCCAAGGCAGGCGTGATCGGGCTCACGATGACGCTCGCGGCGCAGAACGCCAGGCACGGCATCCGCGTCAATGCCGTGGCGCCAGGTCCGGTCGACACAGAGATGATCCGCGGCCTCCCGGCCGACCTCCAGCCGACCGTCGTCGCCGCGATCCCCATGGGGCGCCTCGGCACCGCCGCCGAGATCGCGCGGTGCATCGCCTTCCTCGCCTCCGAAGGTGCCGCTTTCATCACCGGAGAGACGCTCAACGTCAACGGCGGCGCCTTCATGGTCTAGCGACGGCCCGGTTGCCGGTTCCCGGTGCTACTGTCTGCCCGGGATGCGACGCCTTGCCGGCAGGGTGCTGCTGCTGCTCGCCCTGACCGCCGCGCTCGCGGCGTGCTCGGGGCCGCTTGGCGCCGCCGACCCGGGGGCGCAGGGCGCGCCGCCGAGCGGACAGCAAGCCAGGACCAGCCAGGTCCGCCCCATCGTGCCGACCGAGACCGCGGTCCGCCCGGCGCCCGTGCTCTCTCCCACCCCCGCCTTCGGCGATGCGATCGCCACTCCCCTGGCGCCCACCGTCACACCCGTCACGCCGCCGCTCCCCACCCTGACGCTCGCACCCCGCCAGCCGCTCGACGCCGGCTCACAGGCCGCGCTCGCGGCGCTGCAGGCCACCGCCGTGGTGCAGCTGGCCAATGCCACGGCAAACGCCGCGGCGCTGCCGGCGCGTGAGGTTCAGATGCTGGACGTCGCCTTCACCCCCACCCAGCTCACGGTGCGTCCCGGCACGACCGTCGTGTGGCGCAATCTGGACCGCGTGCAGCACCACGTCCGGGGCGGAGAGTTTGACAGCGGCAACATTGCCAGCGGCGCCTACTGGGCTTCCATCCTGCCCAAGCCCGGGCTGTACCAGTTCATCTGTTCCTTCCACCCCACTATGCGCGCCGAGATCACCGTCACCGCCGACGACTCGCGCCCGATCCAGTTGGGCAGCTGATCCGTCCGGCGCGCTGCCCTACGGCAGCACCCACTGCGTAACGATCAGCCCGCTGAAGCCCAGCCGCCGCGTTTCTCGCGCGCCGCGGTTCCGTAGGAACTGCGTCGTTAGGTCGCGCGCATCCCAGAACCAATCCTCCCATCGCACGATCCACAGCGTCTCCCCCGCGCGCAGCGCACGCGCCGCCGCCGCCAGCCCATCCTGCTCGGTCGTCCCGGGGTAGTTCGTGTACGGCAGGTTCGCCTTCTCGTAGGTGCCCCAGTCGCGCCGGTAGTAGAAGCCGAAGGGCCGCTCGGCGTACTCGGCCAGGAATCCAATCCGCTGGCCCGGACGGTACTCCCGCGCCACGTACGCCGCCGCTGCGCGATAGTCCGGGTTCGGCGGACGGTGCGCCATGCCGTACAGCCAGCTCACACACATGAATGCCGCCGCCGGGAGCGCCAGCGCTGCCGGCCGAAGGCACACCGCGGCCGCGCATGCAATCAGGAGCGGCGCCAGGAGCGGGATCAGGTAGCGGTCGCGGAAGACCGGCACCGTGAACTGCAGCGCGTACACCGCCAGCAGCGGTGCGACCAGCCAGATTCCCACCGCCGCCGCGGCGCGTGGCGCCACGTCCAGTAAGTGCCATACCCCCAGCGCGATGACCGCCAGCAGCGGCACCAGCAGCGACCGCGGCGGCGCCACGTCCAGGTGCCATGTGAGCTGCTCGCCCAGCGCCAGCACCATGGACGGCAGCGCCACCGGCTGGTAGCCAACGCGCGCCCCCTGCGCCAGCACCGGGGCCTGCCACACGGCGATGGGTACGTACGGCAGCACCAGCGCGGCCGTTGCCAGCGCGAAGGATCGCCACCGCCGGCGCGTCACGTACAGCAGCCCCACCAGCGTATTGGCGCCGATCTGCAATGCCGCAAAGAGGTGCACGTACAGCGCGAAGGACGACGCCACGGCGTACCCCACCCACCACCACGCGCCGCCCCGACTCAGCGCGCGCAGCAGCGCGTACTGTGCCGCCAGCGCCAGCGCCGCGTACAGTGGGTACATCTTGGCGTCCTGCGCGTACCACACGTAGAAGGGGGACGCCGCCGCCAGCGCCGCCGCCGCGATCGCGATCGGCGCGCTGTGCGTCAGCCGGCGCGCCAGAGCCCCCACCAGCGGAACCGCCAGCGTCGACGCGCCGCACGAGAGGTACCGCGCGCCAAACTCGCTCGTCCCCGCCAGCGCGATCCAGCCCTTGAACAGGATGAAGAACAGCGGACCGTTCTCGCCGATCGCCGCCAGCTTGCGCACCTGCTGGCGCAGTGGCTCGCCCGCCATCGAGATCGCGTCGACCTCGTCCAGCCAGAAGCTCTTGTGATGCAGGCCGTACGCCCGCAGCGCGAAGGCGGCCAGCGTCAAAAGCATGGCCGCCGTGCGAAACCGCACGGCGGCCATTGTATGTGTGTCGTTCCGGTGTGTAAGCGCTATTGCGGTACGCGCTCCGGGAAGACGCTCATGTAGTCGGTCCCCGTATTCGCACGCTCGGTCAGGAATCCTTCGGGGTTGGCCGGGTCATACGTCAGGATCGAGCGCTGGAACGCCTGGATCGTGATCGGCGCGCCGTTGACGCGGATGATCTGCGTCCCGATGATGCGCCCCTTGTCGACCACCGCCGGCAGCGCACGCGTGATCGGCAGGCCGATGTCGTGCAGCCACCCACCGGGGAACAGGTCGCTCCGGTTCATGAACTCCCAGAAGTAGGACGGCACCACATGTCCCGGCGCTGGCGAGAGGTCCGCCGTGAACGGGACGAAGACCGAGCCGTCCGCACGCACCTGTACATTGCCGCTGAAGCCCGCCGGCGGCGGCTCGCGCCTCGCCACGTCGGACTCGGTCTGCAGTGTGTCGTACGTCACCGTGGACGCCTCGCCACCCACCGGCTTCAGGCTGCGCACCGCCTTCATCTCGTCGACCAGTAGACCGAACTCGAAGTTGAACGCCGGGTTGCCGCTCCGGTTGGTCGCCGTGCGGTTCTCCAGGCGCGCTTTCTCGAAGTACTGCGCTGGCTGCCCGTCCACCGTCGTCGTCAGCGGTGAGATGGCGCCGCCCAGCGTGCGCGGCCCATCGACCTGCACGTAGTAGCTGAGGAACTGCGGATCCACCTGATAGAAGCGGACCTGCCGTACCGGCGGCGGCGGCTGCGGCGAGCCCGGCGGCTGCGGTGACTGGGGCAGCGGCGCGGGCGACACCTCGCCAAACGCGGCCGGTTGGGGCAGCGCGAGAATCATCCCGCCAACTGCCGATCCGGCAGCGGCGGCGCCGATGGCGCGCCGGCTGATCCGGCTCCTCTTGGAGTAAGCGGTCGCCACGATGTGCTGTTCTGGCTCAGACGATTGGGGCATTAGGGCTCCTCTCTGCGGTGTAGCACGCTCATCCGCTCAGCGCCGCCCCACGGCGGTACACTGATCCGGCCGCGCAGTTACGGGTTGTGGGACCAGCAAGACCGGTGCCACCTGTACCCGCCTGCACATTAAACGCTCAGGGTGTACCGAGGGATTCCGTATGCCGATCTACGAGTATTTCTGCCCCAAGTGCCAGAAAGAGTTTGAGCTGATGCGCCCGCTCAGCGAGTCGGGCCAGTCGGCCAAATGCCCCACCTGCGGTGCAAAGTCGGAAAAGCTAGTCTCGCTCTTCGCCAGCAAAGAGAACTACACCATCAAGGTCCCGCGCGGGAACGCGTATCGCGGGCGTGAGCGCGCGCTCCCTCCGCTGGCGACCACTGCCAAAGCCGGGGCGAAGACCGCGTCCAAGACCACGTCCAAGACCGCCGCGAAGGCCAGCGCCAAGAACGCCAAGAAGAAGTAGCCGCCGCCGCGCACGCGATCCCGGCCAGCACGTCCAGCACGAAGTGCTCGCCTAGATAGACCAGCGAAAGCCCCATCGCGGCCGTGTAGACCAGCCCGGCCACACCCGCGGCGCGACGTAGCCGGAACAAGAAGAGGGCCAGCGCGGCCGTGATCGCGGTGTGCACCGACGGCATCGCCGCGCTCGGGTTCGGGTCACCCAGCGCGTCGGGATCGGGCTGCCAGCGGCGACCCAGCTCGATCATCGTCGCCGCCACCGGCGCGCCGCGCGTCGTCCCCACGATCACGCGCTCCACCGCCGGACCACCCGCCTCTCGCGCCACCAGCCACGGCGGCTCCGTGGGGAACACGACGTACCCCCCTAGCCCCAGCGCGAAGGTGAGAGCGATCGCCCGGGCATACGCACGAAAGTGTGCGCGCGCTGTCACCCACACCGCCAAACCCACCGCGACAAACCCCAGGAAATAGGAAGCGTGGATCGCCGTTGCCACCGCGTCCAGCAGCGTCGCCGCCACCGGCTGCGCACGGAGTGACTGAACCGCCTCGCTCGGAAGAGTGCCTCCGAAGAGCGCCGATTCCAACCGAGCCACGGCCGGCCCCTGGTGGGGGAGTGGCGAAAGAGCTGCGACCTGGCGGAGCGTCACGAACACCGCCGCCGCGGCGATCAGCGGCAGCCAGTCCGCCACGAACCGTCGCCCGCGACCGACCGCCAGCGCACCCAGAAACACCGCGACGATGGCACGGTGCTCCAGCACGCTGCTGTTCGGCACCAGCAGCGTGAGTGCCAGCGCTCCCACCACAACGCGCCTCCACCCCAACCGCCGCGGCGCCATGCGGCGCACCAGCGCCGACGTCGCTGTCGTCATCCACCCACCACGCGGTAGATCGGGAAGCCGCCGATCTCGCGCTCCAGTGCGTAGTGACGCGCCACCAGCATCCAGAACCGGTCGGCCCGGCCGGGCTGCTCCAGCTCGCGGTCGATTCCGATCACGTAGGCCGGCCGGCGCGCCTGGTCGGCCATCGTGTCCAGCAGGTCGTCCAGCGCCCCCGGGACGCGGTTGATCTCGGTCCAGTACAGCTGCCGCGCCGCCGCCCGCCGCCCCGACAGGTGGTAGAGGTCCGCCTGCGCGAAGGCCGCATAGATGGTGTCGTCCTCCCCCGTGTGCTCACGGACGTACGCGGCGATGTCGCGCGCCGCGACGTACGCCGGCCGGCTGTAGAGGCGCAGGCTCGTCTCGTCTGGCGTCGCCCCCATCACCCGGAGGTTGAAGACCAGCGCCACCCCCGCCGCGGCGACCAGCGCCACGCCAGCTGCCCGCCGGGAACCCCAGGCGCTTCCCTGCCGCGCACAGGCCATCCCCGCGGCCAG
>DASTZM010000009.1:0-2217 GCA_035764305.1 Chloroflexota bacterium
CTTGACGTTGGCGCAACCGAACCTGTCCGCCCACACCGCTGCCACTTCGCCCGAGGGCGTCAGCTTCTGAATGCGGTTGTTGCCGGCGTCCGCGGCGTAGAGATTCCCCGCGCCGTCGACCGCGACGGCCTCCAGGCGCTCGAACTGGCCGACGCTCTTCCCATCGGCACCCCACTGCGCCAGGACGTCGCCGGCCGGAGAGATCTTGACGATCCTCCCGCCGAGGGGGGAGTAACCGCCCACGTAGACGTTGCACGCGGCGTCGACCGCGATCCCCATCGGCTTGTAGTCCTGGAAGACGGGAGCGGCATTGAACACCTCCCAGCCCCACTCCCAGCGTAGCTCCCAGCCGGGGCGGTCGTCGGGGGGCGCGCCGGGATCAATGAACCCCGCGCAGGTCAGACCAGCTGGACCGCCCGGGGTCGCCTGTTGTGCTGGGGGCGCCGCGATTCCCGGCGGAGGTGTGTTCTGCGCTAGAGCGGTGCCGCTCCCAGTAGAGAGCAGCCCCGCCAGCAGCGATGCGCCAGCGAGAATCCTGCGGACGGACATACCTGAGACCTCTCCCGTTGCGTGAAGGCACATCAACGCCGCGTAACGCGTTGACAAGCGAATAGCAACAAGTATGGGGCGCGTCCCAGGGAGCCGCCAGCGAAAAGCTCACACCGAACGCGGACCGTAATTGAATCGCAACAGTTGCGTGCGCGGGCGGCGTTCGGTCGGTGCCGCCGCGTGTGGCTCAGAGCTTGAGGCTGATGAAGTTGCGCAGCAGGAGTAGACGGTTGCGCGTCGCGTCGTACTCCTCGCGCACGTCCTCGAACGGGCCCGGGCACTCCGGGATCCGATACTCGAGCGCGCGCTCGATCTCCTTAAGCGCCTCGCGCAGCTGCATGCGCACGCGCAGGCTGCTCGCCTCGTGCGAGTTGTGGCGCAGCGCGAGCATCGCGACGTCGTGCTGGCGCGACGTGTAGCGCGTCGCGTCGGTGACGATCACTTCCAGCGTCTCGCGGATCGCGCGCGCCTCGGGGGAGTGACCGTCGATACCGGCGCGGACGATGGGACCAACCAGCTCGTTGAGCCGGCCGATCACGGCCTCGCGCTCGGGGTCACGCCCGTTGCGCGACTTGGATGCCGACTGGCTGGCCCATAGGCGCGCGATCTCACGCACCTCGTTCACCTGCGGCGTCCAGTCGACCGGCGGGGGCGGCGTAGGCACGGGCGAGGGAGGCGCGACCGGGGGCGCGGCCGGGCGCTCGGTCTGGACTGCCGACTCGAGCTGGCGCGCCGCCTCAGATTCGGGCTCGGGCCCACTCTCTGGCGGCAGCTCCCGGACCGCCGTAGGCTTAACGACGGCATCCGCGACTAGCGGCGGCTCGGCGGCCGACTCAACGACGCCGGCGACCGGCGCCGCGGTGGGGGCCGACTCGACTGGCTCGGCGCGCTCGCCGGTATCAAGCGGCGCGATCGGATCGGGCGGTGGGGCCTTACGCTCAGAGCGCTTAGGACGGGCGCCAGCCTCGAGGGTCACCTTGGCGGTGCGCTTCCGAGGGGCCTTCGCCGATGCCCTGGGCGCTCCATCTGCCTTCGGCGTGGTCTTAGGTGACCGCGCTCGCGGTCGGCGGGGCTTCTCCTCAGTCTGATCGACCGCGTCCGATGTGCTGGGTACCTCCCCGGCGGGGGCGGCGGGCCATTCGAGCGGATCGGCCCAGGCCGTCTCCTCTACGACGGATAGCTCACGTGACTCAACCTTGAGTGGTGCCGCGGCTTCCAGAAGGGGGTCCTCCGCGGCCACCGGTTCTTCGACCACCTCAGCCTGAGGTGGCGCGGGTGGGATCGGCGGCGCCGTCATCGCCGCGATCTGGCCCACCACGTCGACCGCGGCGCGGACGAGCGGAGTAACCGCCGGATCGGCGTCGACCCACCCGCGCACGACGGGCGTGAGCCAGCGGTCGAGCCGCTGCGCGGTCGCCACTACCTGGACCCACGTCGCGGCGTCGGCGCTCTCCAGCTGCCGCGCGGCGTCCTGGAGCGCCTCCCGCACCAGTTGCGCGCGTGAGCGCGCGTCGTCCACCACCACGGCCGCGCGCTGCGGCGCCACGTCCTCCCGACCACGTGCCGCCGCACTGGAAGCCCCGGCCAGCTCCATGCGCGCCGCCGCGGTGGCGGCGCCGATCAGCTCCAGCCGCGCCTCGGCATCCACCGACCCGCCGTTCTCCCCGG
>DASTZM010000010.1:0-9104 GCA_035764305.1 Chloroflexota bacterium
TCCTGGGCGACCGGTTCGAGGAGGTGGTGGCGACGGGGTCGCCGTCGGCGCACCCCGACTACGCGGCGTGCGACTCGCACTCCGGGTATCTGTTCACGCTGAGCAGAGGTGGGATGGCGACGACGACGGTCGACTACCTGCGGCCGGAGGCGGCGCCGACGCACGGCGACGAGCGGATCCGTATGGCGGGCACGAAGGGGGTGGTGGAGATCTCGACCGGCTACGGCACGGGGACGCTGATCGACGCGAGCGGCGTGACCGAGCTGGAGACGAAGCCGGCCGTTCCGTGGTACGCGCAGTTCTTGCTGGCGGCGACCGGGCAGGGTGATGTCACGCCGCTGCATGCGCAATGGGAGATGTTCAGGGCCACCGAGGTTGCGCTAAAGGCGCAGCGAGCGCTGGATACGGGGAAGCCGGTCAGCCTGAAGGACAGTCCGTACCATCGGTAGTCCACCACCATGGACTACGTCGCGTTCGGCCGGTCGGGGCTCAAGGTGTCGCGCCTGGCGCTGGGGCTTGGGCTGCGCGGGCAGGCGGATGAGCGCGAGGCGGAGCGGCTGATCCGGCGGGCGTTCGACGGCGGGATCACGCTGTTCGACTGCGCGAACGTCTACGGGCTGACCGACGACCGGCGCTACGCGGGCCGGTCCGAGGAGATTCTGGGACGCGCGCTGAGGGAGGTGCGCGACGACGTGGTGATCACGTCGAAGGTGGTGAGTCAGGTCGGCCGCGGGCCGAACGACCGCGGCGCGTCGCGCTACCACGTGATGCGCGAGGTCGAGCGATCGCTGCGCCGGCTGGGCACCGACCGGATCGACGTGTACCTGCTGCACACGTTCGACGCCGAGACGCCGCTGGACGAGCAGCTGCGAGCGCTGGACGATCTGACGCGGCAGGGGAAGATCCGCTACGCGGGCGTGTGCAACTACCAGGCGTGGCAGGTGATGAAAGCGCTCTCATCGCAAGAGCGTCTGGGGGCCGCGCCGCTGATCACGGTCCAGAATCCGTACAGCCTCCTGGATCGTAATTTGGAGCGGGAGATGTTCCCGCTGGCGCGCGACACGGGGCTGGGGGTGATGGCGTATTCGCCGCTGGCGGTGGGGCTGCTGAGCGGGGCGTACGATCGCGACGCGCCGCCCCCTGACGGCACGCTGTGGGCGCGCCGCGGGCCGGAGCGCTTCAAGCAGGCGCTGGACGGCCCGCGCGGCGAGACGCTGGACGCGGTACAGGAGATCGCGCAGCGCACGGGCGCGACGGTGGCGCAGATCGCCCTGCGCTGGGTGCTCTCGCGCCCAGAGATCACGGTCGCCATCTCGGGCGCCGACACCGACGCGCAGATGGACGAGAACCTGGGGGCGCTGACCGCCCGGGTTTCCGACGAGGATCTGCAGCGCTTGACGGAGGTCTCCGAACCGGCCTGGCCGCCGCGGATCGCCTGACTGGGGAGGACGGCTAGTCCAGGGGAACGCCGGCTTCCTTCCAGGCGTGCGCCATCCAGGCGTAGGTCTTCGCGGCGGCGTCGAGCGCGTCGTAGCCGGGGCGCTGCTGCACCTGGAGGCTCATCTCGTAGCACAGGGCGCCGGTCCAGCGGTGGGCGTGCATGAGGCGCAGGAATCTGGTGAGGTCGTGGTCGCCCTCGCCGCCGATGACCCACTGCCACTCGATTGGCCGGCCTTCTGGCGAGACGGTCTTGTCGATCCCGTTTCCTTGGATCCGCCAGCCGGGGGGCGCGGGCGTGTCGGCGTAGCGCACGCGCTGGTCCTTGATGTCGCACACGACCGTCAGGGGCAGGACCGCGGGGATGGCCTCCTCCATCGGGATCATCTGGACCTCGAAGTGGCTGCTGTCGTAGTCGAGGCGGCAGTGGGGGCTGTTAACCGCGCCCAGAATCTCCTGGACGCGCTGCGGCGTGCTGACCGCGGTGTTGGCGTGCGCCTCCAGGCCGACGACCACACCACGCGACCGTGCGTAGTCGGCCAGCTCTCCCGCGCGCTCGACGAGCAGGGTCTTGTCGGCGTCGTAGGTGTCGGGGCGGCCGCCGGCGGTGCTGGTCATGGCGGGAAGGCGGTCGTGGGCGATCTCGACGCAGAAGTCGACGGTGTCCTTCAGGCGCTGCATGTTCGCGTCGGCCTCGGCGGGATCGCGCGAGAGCATGGAGCGGTGGCCCATGACGGCGTCGATCTCGATCCCGCGCTCGGCGCAGCCATCGCGGATGCGGCGCCTGTCTTCCTTAGTGAGCGACGCCAGGCTGGTGGTGTTGGGGCGGCGTCCGCCGCCCGGGCTGACGTTCAGCGCGATGGCGCGGTAGCCGATCTCGGCCAGCCCGGGCAGCCAGACCTGGTAGGGCGTGCTGAACATGCTCCAGGTGCTGTAGCCGATCTTCATCGCGGCAGCTTTACCACGAAGCGCGTCCCACCGCCGCGGGGCGACTCGACGAGGATGCTTCCGCCGTGCAGCTCGACGATCTGCCGGCAGACGTACAGCCCCAGTCCTAGCCCGGGGGCGTAGCTCAGGGTGTGGCCCTGGTAGAGCCGCTCGAAGATGTGGGGCAGGTGCTCGGGCGGGACGCCCAAGCCGTGGTCGCGCACCGAGACCGCCACCTCCGAGGGGTCCGCGCTCTCCACAGCAACGTGGATCTCGCCGCCGTCGGGAGAGTACTTCAGCGCGTTCTCGAGCAGATTGGTCAGCACCTGCTCCAGACGGAGCGGGTCGGCGCTCAGGCGCAGCGCCGGCGCGTCGGATGACAGCGCGATGCGGTGGCGGTCGGTGCGCGCCTGCGCCGCTTCGACCGCCGTGCCGGCCAGAGCGACGACGTCCACGTCGCGCCGCTCCAAGGAGAGCTGCCCGGTCTCGATGCGCGAGACGTCGAGCAGCTGGTCGGTCAGGCGGACGAGCTTGCCCGACTGCTCGTTGACGGTCCGCAGGTAGCGCTCGAGGCGCTTCTCGTCGACCTGGCCGTCGAGCTCCAGGCGCCGCAGCCCGAGCTGCACGGTCCCGCGCAGCGTCGTCATGGGGGTCTTGAGCTCGTGCGCGGCGATGGAGAGGAACTCATCGCGCGCCGCGACCGCCGATTCCGCGACGCGCCGCGCGGCGTGCTCGGCCTCGTACAGGCGCACGTTTTCGATCGCAGCCGCGGTCATGGTCGCGACGAGGCGCAGGAGCGCGACGTGCTCGGGCGTGTACGCCGCGAGAGTGGGACTCTGCACCTCGAAGCCGCCCACGACGCGGCCCAGCACGGCCATGGGGACGGCGACGGCGGCGCGGGGCAGCCGCGCGTTCACCTCCATGCCGATGTCGACGCGCGGCTGGCCGGAGATGGCCGCCTGGAAGTCGTCGCACACCACGACGTCGTTCGTGGCCACGGCGCGGCTGTGCGGGCTGTCGGTCATCGGCATCGGCGGGAGCGACGAGACGTCGACCTCGTCCCCCTCGCTCCAGGCGTAGGCGCAGGTGCGCAGTTGGCGGTCGGGGTCGTAGAGGGAGACGAAGAGCGTGTTGGACGGCGTGGCCGCGAGCACCACGTCCCGCAGGGCGCGGAGCACGCTGGGGAGGTCGCGCGCCGTCCCGAGGGCCTCGGCGAGGCCGGTGAGGCGCCCGAGCCAGGCGGCCTCGACGTAATCCGGGCCTGACGTGGACGGTTTTGTGCGCGTGCGGCGCGCAGCCATCTGTGAATCGAGTCTACGGTCCTGGCACATCGCTGGCGCGCCGGTTGGAACCCGCGTACCATGGCCGCCCATGACGACGGGCGCCGCAACGACCACAGCCACGACCGACTGGAGCAGCGTCGCCCGCCAACTGGGTGCGGACTTCGCGGCCCGAGCCGCGGCGCACGACGCGGACGACACGTTCGTGGCCGACAACTATGACGCGCTGAAGGCGGCGCGCGTCTTCTCGGCCGGGGTGCCGGCGGAGCTGGGCGGGGGCGGCGCGTCCCACCGGGAGCTGTGCGCCCTGCTGCGCGAGCTGGCGCACTCGTGCAGCTCGACGGCGCTGGCGCTCTCGATGCACACCCACCTGCTCGCGACCGCAGTCTGGCGCCTCACGCAGGGGCACCCAGTCGAGCCGCTCCTCAAGCGCGTCGCTGCGGAGCAGCTG
Organism: Chloroflexota bacterium; assembly: GCA_035764305.1. Classification (GTDB taxonomy): domain Bacteria; phylum Chloroflexota; class UBA11872; order UBA12225; family UBA12225; genus DASTZM01. Next base: position 4,096 of record DASTZM010000010.1, read on the forward strand.
GTGCTGGTCAGCACCGGCGCCTCGGACTGGCTGGATGGCTCCGGCACGGCCGAGAAGGTGGAGAGTGGCTACCGGGTCACGGGGCGCAAGACCTTCGGCAGCGGCTCACCCGCCGGCAACCTGCTGGTCACCACGGCGGTCTACGACGATCCGCAGGCCGGGCCGACCGTGCTGCACTTCCCGGTGAACATGCAGGGTGAGGGCGTCTCCGTCATGGACAACTGGCGCACGATGGGTATGCGCGCCACGGGCTCCAACGACGTGCTGCTGGACAACGTCTTCGTGCCCGACGCAGCGGTGTCGCTGCGCCGCCCGAAGGGCCGGTGGCATCCCTTTTACCACGCGGTCGTCACGATCGCCATGCCTCTGGTCATGTCGGTGTATCTCGGCGTCGCGGAGGCGGCGTCGGACCTGGCGCTGGGCATCGCGCGCAAGAAACCCAACGATCCCCACGTGCCCTACCTGATCGGCGAGATGGACAACGCGCTGGTCACGGCTCAGCTGGCGGTGCAGGGGATGGTCGACCTTTGCGCCGACTACACGTTCGAGCCGAGCGTTGAGACGGCGAACGCGGTGCTGATCCGCAAGACGATCGCGTCCAACGCGTGCATCGCCACGGTGGAGAAGGCGCTGGAGGTGGCGGGTGGGGGCGCGTTCTTCCGCGCGGTGGGGCTGGAGCGTCTGCTGCGGGACGTGTACGGGGCGCAGTTCCACCCGCTGCAGGAGAAGCGCCAGCAGCTCTTCTCCGGCCGGGTTGCGTTGGGTCTCGATCCGGTGGGCTGACGCGCGCGCCCGCCCGGCGCGGGCTATGATCGGCGCGTGCCACAAGACGCTCTGAAGGAAGACATCCCGGCCGACGAGCTGGCGGAGCTGGAGCGGATCTCGGCGGTCGCGCATGGACCGGCGGCGACCGAGGCGCAGCGCCGCGCGGTCGCGATCTGGGACACGCTGCTGGCGAAGGAGTACCAGCCGCGCCCGACGATTCGTGTCCCAGCGACCGACGTGGGGCGGGCGAAGTTCCCGGTGATCGACGTGCACAAGCACCTGGGCTACAGCGTGCGGCGCGGCTGGCCGGCCGAGGTCGAGCAGCTGGTCGAGGGTATGGACCGGCTGAACATCCGCGCGTTCGTCAACCTGGACGGCCTGTCGGGGCCCCACCTGCGGCGCGTGCTGGATCGGTACGCCGCACATGCCGGCCGGTTTCTCACATTCACCGGGCCGTCGTGGCACCGCGGTGGCGAGCCTGACTTTGGCGAGCGCGAGGCGCGCGACCTGGAGGCTGCCGTCAGTGCGGGGGCGCGCGGCTATAAGATCTTCAAGGCGCTGGGCCTGTGGCTGCGCGACCCGAAGGGGGAGCTGTACCTCCCGGACGACCCGCGCCTCGACCCGATCTGGGAGACGGCGGGCCGCTTGAAGGTCCCCGTCCTGATTCACGTCGCTGACCCGGAAGGCTTCTTTCTGCCGGCGGATCGTCATAACGACCGGCTCTCGGGCGTGGGTCGGCGCGCCGAGTGGTACTTCGGCACCGACGAGTTCCCGTCGTTCGAGCGCCTGATGGAGTCACAGGTCAACCTGTTCAAGAAGCACCCGCGCACGGCGTTCTTTGGCGCGCACGTTCTGAACCGCCCCGATCACCTGGAGTGGGTGGGCAAGCTGATCGAGGAGTGCCCGAACGTCTACCCGGAGATCTCGGCGCGGATCAACGACCTGGGTCGCCAGCCGCGCTTCGCCCGCGCGTTCTTCGAGCGCCACCAGGACCGGGTGCTATTCGGCACGGACGGCAGCGACCTCTCGCTGCACCCGCTCTACTTCCGCGTGCTGGAGACCGAGGACGACCTGATCCTGGGCCCGCGCGGCGGCACTCCCCTCTACGGGCTGGGCCTGCCGGATGCGACGCTACGCCGGCTGTACCACGACAACGCCGCCCGGCTGCTCGGCATCGGCGGGACGTAGCTCGACGCGGCGGGCGTGGTAGGCCGTCAGCGCGGGGTGGTGGGCGATGCTCACCACGGTCGCGTCGGGGAGGCGGTCTTGGAGCAGCTCGTACAGCGACCGCTCCCCGGCCTGGTCCACGGCCGCGGTGGCTTCGTCCAGGAAGAGCCAGTCGGGCTGCTGGAGCAGCGCGCGGGCCAGCGCGAGCTTCTGCTGCTCCCCACCGCTCAGCACCAGGCTCCAGTTCTGCGCCTCGTCGAGCCGCTCCGCCAGCCCGTCCAACCCCACCGCGCGCAGCGCGTCGCGCACCTGCTCATCGGTGAAGGAGCCCGCCGCCGCGGGGAAGCTGACCACGTCCCGGAGCGTGCCCAGCGGGAGATAGGGCTTCTGGGGCAGGAAGAGCGTCTTCGCGCTGGCGGGCAGCTCGACGCGCCCCTTGCCGAATGGCCAGATTCCCGCGAGCGCGCGGAACAACGTGCTCTTGCCCGACCCCGTCGGACCGGTGACGAGCACGCGGTCCCCCTTCGCGATGGAGAGCGACACGTCGGGCACGAGCACGCGTCCATCCGGTAGGCGCAGGTCGACGTGCTGGACGTTCACGACGCCGTTCCCCGCCACGACCGCGATCCCGTCCGCGGCGCCCGCCGCGACGGGTACCTCCACGCGCGCCATGGCGTCCCGGAACGTCAGCAGCCGGTCGACCGTCGCCTTCCAGGACGCCACCGAGCGGTACGCGCCGACGAACCAGGACAGCGATCCCTGCACCTGCCCAAAGGCGTTGGCGATCTGCACGAGCACGCCCAGCGTGATGGCGTCGGCGAAGTAGCGCGGCGCGGCCACCAGCACGGGGAAGACCACGGCCACCTGCTCGTACCCCACCGTGAAGAAGGTGAGGCGCTTGGTGTAATTCATCAACTGCCACCAGTTGGCGCGGATGCGCTCCACACGCGTCAGCAGCGCCCGCTCTTCGGTCGCCTCTCCTTTGTAGAGGGCGATCCCCTCGGCATTCTCGCGCACGCGCACCAGGCCGAACCGGAAGTCCGCCTCCAAACGCTGCTGCTGGAAGTTGAGCGGGATGAGCGGCCGGCCTACCAGGTGGGTGAGCACGCTCCCGGCGAGCGAGTAGAGCAGGGCGACCCACACCATGTAGCCGGGGATGGAGAGCACGGCTCCGCCCAGCGCGAAGGTCAGCGGACCGGACACCGCCCACAGAATGGCGATGAAGGAAAGGAGGGTCACGACCGACGACAGCAGACCGAGCGAGAGCCCGAGCGTCTCCGACGTGAACAGCCCCAGGTCGTCGGCAATGCGCTGGTCGGGGTTGTCGGGCCGCGCGGAAGGCGCATCGGGCGCGGCGCGCTCCGCCTGATCGGGCGACAACGGCCGGCCGGGAGTCGCGGCGCGCGTCTGGCCCTCCACCTCCAGCCGGTAGTACGCGCGGTTGCCCAGCCAGCGCCCCAGGAACTGCTCGGTCATCCAGACGCGCCAGCGCATCTCCAGCATCTGGGTGAAGTACAGCTTGTAGACCGCCCCGAGGATGTAGAGGGCCGCCAGCACGCAGAACTGGAGGAGCAGCGGGCCGAAGGAGGCCGCGTCCTTGTTCTGGATCGCCTCGTAGAACTGGCGGTTCCAGTCGTTGAAGAAGACCGCCAGCCCGACGAGCGCCAGGGACAGGACGACGATCACCGTCAGCAGGATGCGCGCGCGCCAGCGCTCCCGCGACCGCTGGTAGTAGGGCGCCGTCAGCCGCCAGACTCCCGCACAGAACGCTCTCACAGGGTTCGCCTCCTCAGCTCCCGGTTTCCAGGGTACTGGCAGACAAGCCAGACCCGCCCGGATTGGGCGCGGGGTCCTCTGGACTTCCCGCCCGACCTGTCATATCCTCCATGCTGGAGGGTTGGAAGAACCATGCTTCAGGATGTGCAGCAGCCACGACAGACACCGCCACAGGTAACGCAGTTTCCCCGCGCGACGCGACGGGCGCTCCTCGGCACGGCGGCCGCGATGGGCGGCGCGCTCGGCGTCGCGGCGTGCGGCGCGGGCGGTAGCGCCCCGAGCACGGCGACGGCCGCGAAGGGCAAGGTGCTGTTCTGGCAGTGGGGGGCCGGCTACGTGGACGGCTTCACCGCGCTGGTGAAGGAGTACAACGACAAGAACACGGGGGTGACGGTCGACTTCGACGCGAGCGCCGTGACGTCGGGCAGCTCGGACTACTGGGTCAAGCTCACCGCGGCGATGGCCGGCAACGTGGGGCCGGACGCGTTCCTGATGAACACCAACGCGCGCACGTGGTCCACCCAGGGACAGCTGCGCCCGGTGGACGACCTGATCAAGAAGGACAAGTCGGCGCAGGACTCCAGCAACGCGACGATCAAGGTCTTCAAGGAGTGGTACGACGTCAACGGCAAGCAGATGGGCTGGCCGTGGGACTACTCCACGATCGTGAGCTACTACAACGTCGGCTACCTGAAGGAGGCCGGTCTCAAGCTGCCGTCCGAGCTGGGTGACAAGTGGGACTGGAACACCTACCGCGAGTACGCGCAGAAGCTGACCCGCCCGGGGCAGCGGTGGGGCACGCACGTCGAGCCGGGGTACGAGTCGGGCTGGCTGAACTTCGTGCGCGCCAACGGCGGCGACTACTTCAGCGAGGACCGCAAGAAATGCATTCTGGGTGACCAAAAGTGCATCGAGGCGATCGAGTACCTGCAGGCATTCGTCACAAAGGACCGCTACGCGCCGACGCGCCAGGAGACGAGCGCGAAAGTGGCGAAGCTGGACATGTTCATCAACGGGGAGATCGCGTCCTATCACCACGGCGACTGGCAGATGACCGACATCCGTCGACGCGCCGCCAGCAACCTGGAGTGGGACGTCGCGCCCATCCCGTTCCGCAACGGTAAGACCGGCAACTCGGCCAACCTGCGCGGCGTGGTGATCAACTCGCAGAGCAAGAGCATCGAGCAGGCGTGGGAGTGGATGAAGTTCCTGCTCACCAAACCGGTGCAGGACCGCGTGCCGACGCTCTTCGGCGAGGTGCCGGCGCGCCTCGACTCGGCGAACGAGGTCTACGCCAACCC
>DASTZM010000011.1:0-2485 GCA_035764305.1 Chloroflexota bacterium
AGAGCTGACCGCGCGCCGCTCCGACGACACGAGCGCGGTCGGCGCGATCTGCCCGCCCGCGCGGCGCACCGCGACCCGCACGCCCTGGCGGACGAAGGCGACGGCGACCGTCCCGTTCAGGCCCATCGCGGCGCGCGGCAGCGCGGCCACGCCCGTCGAGTCGGGCAGCGTGCGCGGCGGGGTCCAGGTGACCGCTCCAGCGGGGGCTGCGAGCAGGCCGACGATCAGCAGGGCGAGGACGACGACACGCACCCGAGCATGATCGCCGCTTGCGGGGCGGGACCCATCCGTACGTACTGCGCGATCGGCGGGCGGGTTCCTACGCATGGGTTCCTCCGAGCCTGCCGGCGAGTGCCGTCGCTGCGGCGTGGTCGTGGGCGGGGGCGTAGCGGACGGTCAGGGTGCGGCGGCGCAGGCGGGCGTGGGTGAGCAGTTCGAGGGCGAGGGTGGGGCCGGGGTTGGGTGCGGAGGGTTGTGTGTTGGGGTGCAGCAGGCGGGCGTGGCCGGGTGGGTTGCGGGAGCGGATGACGATGACGTAGCCGCCGTCCTGGCCGGCGATGTGAAGCCAGGCGATGCGGTTGATCGCGATCGCGTTGTTGCCGAGGAGGTGGCGTGTGCCGTCGCGCAGGACGGCGGTGATCGTGGCGGACGTGCCCCAGCTGGGGAACTGGGCGCGGATCGAGTGTTCGCCGCGGGCGCCGGCGCGCGGGGCGATGTGCCAGGTCGATTCGATGTGGCCGGCGCGGAAGCGGTGGCGCGAGACGATGTCGGCGGTCGGGCCGCTGGTGGTTCCGGCGGCTTCGATCTCGCGGAACGGGCCGGCGTAGGCGTGTTGGGGGTAGGCGATCGGCCGGCGGGCGGTGCCGCGTGGCGCCGTGCGCAGTCGCAGCGGCGGGTTGGTGAGGTTGGCGCTGCGCCGGCCGCGCTGGGAGTGTGTGACGCGGCCGCTGCGGTGGTTGCGCACGACGATGGCGAAGCAGGCGTCGGAGGTGCCGCCGACGTTGGCGGCGACGGTCTGGCCGGGGCCGAAGAGGCGGGCGGGTTCGAGGCCGCCGTAGGGGAAGGCGCCCTGGTTGACGGCGATGATCGCGGTGTTGTAGGCGGGGGTGGTGATCGCGAGGCGGCCGATGTCGGGGTCGTAGGCGTACAGCGGTGGTGGCGCGGCGCCGGTGATCGCGTCGAGGCCGAAGATGACGGCGCGGCAGGCGTTGGCCATCATCCGCGCCGCCGTCAGCCGCGAATCGAGGATCGATTGCGAGGTCGCGACGCCGAAGCTGACGGCGGGCGGCAGGCCGCCGTGGCGGCTGACCTGGGTCGCATACCAGCTCAGGCCGCTGTCGAAGAGGTGCTTGGCCCAGGCGCCGTACTGCGGCGCGGGCTGAAAGCGCGGCGCCGACGCGATCCCCAGCAGCGCCTCCTGGCAGAGCGGGAACTTCTTGGTCTGATGCCAGCGGCCGAAGCCCAGGCCGCTGTCCCAGTTGGGATAGCCGGTGTGCGTCCAGTAGCCGCACAGCACGCGTTCCACCCACGCACGCAGCCGGCGGATCTGCCTGTCGGTGAGGGGCTTCATGCCGGCGCGCCGCGCCTGCTCGTAATAGGCGATCGTGCCGCAGACGAGGTTGGCGTACTCGGCGTTGTCGACATTGGCGGGGCTCGAGGCGTTGTTCTGCGGCAGGTAGTGGAAGCGGTAGCCGGGCCCGGTGTACGGCACCCGGTCGCCGCGCGCCGGCCGCGTCAGGTGGTCGGCGAAGCGGCCGAGCTGCAGGCGCGCGTCGTGCTGGAGCAGGTGCGGCTCGCCGAGCACGGCGGCGGCGTGGGCGTAGATCTCGACGGGCCAGTTGATCTGGTTGAGGCGCAGCTGCGGGAACTCATAGAACGTCCCGTAGGCGCAGCGCCTGATCCGGTCGCGGATCATCAGCACGGTCGCGTCGGGCAGCGCCAGCTCGTCGCGCGCGTGGTAGGCGGCGGCCAGCCCGCGCACGACCGTCGTGTCGACCACCGGGTGCTGGTAGCCGCCTCCCCCGTCGATGAGGTTCAGCCATCCCCCGTCGTGTGGCTGGTGATTGCGCAGGGAACGCGATCCGCGCCAGGGCGGGGACATGCACAGGCGCGCGGCGATCGCCCGCGCGCGCTCATCCTGGCGCGAGGCTCCGACATGACCGAAGCGCGCCGTCGTCGCGTGCACCAGCAGCAGGCTCGCGTGGGACATCGTCTGCAGCGCGAGGTACTGGCCGATCTGGGGCGACCACAGATCGTCGAGGAGTGGCATGAGGTCGTCACAGAAGCCGAAGTAGGCCAGCCGGGCCGCGCTGATCCCGCCGCCGCCCGCGTTCACGGCATGAGCCGCCTGTGGGAGTGAACCGAGGAGAAACGGCGTCAGGCCCGCGGCGAGACCGCGTCGCATGAACGTGCGTCGTGACATCGCGCGAGCCACGCGTTCACTGTGCACGCGCGGCGCGCCGGTGAAATCCGTACACCTCCGCGC
>DASTZM010000012.1:0-3804 GCA_035764305.1 Chloroflexota bacterium
AAGCGCGTAGGTAGGGCAGTGGTGCGCAACCGTGTACGCCGTCGTCTACGCGAGATCGTGCGGGCGCTGCTACCGCGCCTGGCGCCGGGCTGGGATCTGGCATTGGCGGCGCGCAACCGGGCATCGCAGGCGACGTTCGACGAACTGCGGCGGGCCGTGGAAGGGCTGATGGGGCGGGCGAGGCTGCTGCGCCAGGCGGCGCAGCCGGCGCAATGAAGACGCTGCTCCTGCTGCTGATCCGGGGGTACCAGGAGACGCTGGGCCGCCTGGTGCCGCCGGGGACCTGCCGGTTCGTGCCGTCGTGCTCGGCGTACGCGTATCTGGCGGTGGAGCGCCATGGTATATTCCGCGGCGGTTGGCTGGCGGTGCGTCGTCTCTGCCGCTGCCATCCCTTCCACCCGGGCGGCTTCGACCCAGTGCCCGGCGCACCCGAGCGACTCCCGTAGATGTCTTCGAACGCCCCCAAAGGCGGGGCTGACCGTCCCGAAGGGACACTCCAGCGGCTGCTTCCCCTGCTCCTCATGGGGATCACGTTTCTGCTGGTGTTTCAGCTGCTTCCGCAATTCTTCGGAGGGCGTCAGGGCGCGGGAGAAACACCAACGCCCGATGCGATCTCGGCGACGCCAACGCCAGCGGCGACGCCCGGGCCGGCGACGGCTGCCAGCGATCCGAGGACGTACTACTGGAACCTGATCCTGGTCCATCCGCTGGAGGCGGGGCTGCGCTTCCTGGCAACGGACCTGGGGCTGGGCGCGGGCACGGCGATCATCCTGTTCACGATCGCAGTGCGGACGGTCCTGCTGCCGCTCTCGATCCAGCAGATCCGGTCGCAGAAGGCGATGCAGCGTCTGCAGCCCGAGCTGAAGGCGCTGCAGAAGCGGCTGGGCAAGGACAAAGAGAAGCTGAGCGTCGAGACGATGGCGCTCTACAAGGAGCACGGCGTCAACCCGGCGGCTGGATGCTTCCCGATCGCGCTGCAGATGCCGGTCCTCTTCGGTCTCTACGGCGCGCTCAACAACCTGGGCACGCAGCTGCTGCCGGAGAACGAGCCGTTCCACCAGCCGTGGCTATGGATCGCACACCTGAACCAGCCCGACATCATCCACATCCCGGGCGTGCCGTTCCCGCTGCCGTTCATCCTGCCGGTGCTGGCGGCGCTGACGCAGTGGGTGCAGCAGCGCATGATGACACAGCCCAGCGAAGACCCGCAGCAGCAGATGCAGAACCAGATCTTTCAGTTCATGCCACTGATGATGCTGTACTTCGGGCTGCAGTTTCAGGCGGGGCTGGCGCTGTACTGGGTGACGCAGAACATCATCGGTATCGTGCAGCAGTACTTCTCCACGGGGCTGGGCGGACTGGCCCCGTATGTCGAGCGCCTGCGCGGCGGGCGCGCGAATGTGGTGCGGCGCACGGCCAGCGAGCGGCCAACGCGGGCGGCGGGCGACAATGGGCCGGCGCCGGCGAGCGAGCGCAGCAACGGGCGCGCGCGCGGTGGGGAGAATCGCACCGGAACTGGGAGACGCACACGTGGCAAACGCTAGGGGTCAGGGCGGCCGGGGGGGCCGCACGGTCGAGATCAGCGCGCGCACGGTAGACGAGGCGATCGCGCAGGCGCTGACGCAGCTGCGCCTGACGCGCGATGACGTGGAGGTGGAGGTGCTGCAGGCTGGGAGCCCTGGGCGACTGCTGGGCTTTGGCGCCGAGCCGGCGCGGGTGCGCGTCACGGCGACGAGCGGGCCTCGCACGGCGGCGCGTAGCGACGACGAGGAGGATGGCGAAGCGGTGGGCGAGGCCACCGCGGAGGCCGGCGACGACGCTGAAGACGTCGAGACCCAGGAGGACGAGGAACGCACGCCGGAGAGCCTGGAGGGCGAGGCCGAGATGGCGCGCCTGATGCTGGTGGAGATGCTCAACCGGATGGGGCTGGACGACACGACGGTCGAGGTGGGGGGGACCGAGCCGATCCTACTGAACATCATGGGGGACGACCTGGCGGATCTGATCGGGCGGCGGGGCGAGAACCTGCGCTCGCTGCAGTTCATCCTGAACCTGATGGTGAACAAGCAGCTGCGACGCCGGCTGCGCGTGCAGCTGGACGTGGATGGCTACCGGTTACGGCGCGAGGAGCTGCTGCGCGGCATGGCGCAGCGCTTCGCACACCGCGTGCGGACGACGCGGGAGGCGATGCAGCTGGAGACGATGCCGCCAAACGAACGGCGGATCATCCACATGGAGCTGGCGGAGGACCCGGACGTGATGACGGAGAGCACGGGGGAGGGCGACTCGCGGCGGGTGGTGATCAAGCCGCGGCGATGACGCTCGAGACGCCGGCGACCGTCGCAGGGACCGAGACGGGGGCGCCGGTGTCGACGACCGAGGCGCCCGATTATCTCGTGATCGGGCACGTCACGAAGGACGTGACACCGGACGGCGGGTACGTGATCGGCGGCACGGTGAGCTTCTCGTCGCTGACGGCGCAGCGGCTGGGGAAGCGGGCCGCGGTGTTGACGCGGTGCGAGCGGCTGCCCGACCTGCGGGAGTGGCTGGAGAGCAACGGCGTGGCGCTGCACCGGGTGCCGGCGGACGAGACGACGACATTCGAGAACGTCTACCGCGGCGGCGCCCGGACCCAGCGCATCGGACCGGTTGCACCGCCCATTCCCGCAGAGGCTGTACCCGAGGCGTGGCGGAGCGCTGCGGTGGTGCACCTCGGTCCGGTGTCACAGGAAGTGCCGGCGGAGATCGCGGATCACTTCCCATCGGGGAGCATCGTGGGCGTGACGCCGCAGGGCTGGCTACGCGCGTGGGACGACAGCGGTCGCGTGCGTCCGGCGCCCTGGGAGAACGCGGCGGCGGTACTGTCGCGGGTGGACGCGCTGATCTTCTCCGCGGAGGACGTGGGCGGCGACGAGCGGCTGGTGGCGCACTATTGCGATATGGCGAAGCTGGCGGTGGTGACCGACCACCGCAACGGCTGCGTTGTGTGGCAGGATGGGAAACGGACAGCGCACCCGGCGTTTGAGATCGAGGAGGTAGACCCGACGGGGGCGGGGGACGTGTTCGCGACGGCGTTCCTGCTGCGCTACGGCGACACGCGCGACCCCGATGATGCGGCGCGCTACGCGAACTGCGCCGCGTCGTTCGTTGTGGAGGGGCGGGGCCTCACGACGCTGCCGACTCCTGAGCAGGTCGAGCAACGGATGCGGACGGGGAGGCTTCGTCCACTCTAGACGTTCCAGCGGCAGGGGCGTCGGGCACGCGCGCCACACCTGCGCTGGTGTCCATCCATGTTGGGGCCTCGTCAAAGAGTCTCGAGACGAGACGGACGAGGCTGGCGGTCTCGGACTCGAGGTTAGCGAGGCGCCGCTGGAGCATCTCTATGCTGAGCGGCTGTTGCACGGCGACCTGGCGGGCCGCGAGCTGGGCGGCGAGGCGCAGGCGCGTGACGGGGGTCTTCAGCTCATGCGCCGCCACGGAGAGGAACTGGTCGCGCGCCGCGAGAGCTTCTTCGGCCTGCTGACGGGCGAGCTGCTCGCGCGCGAGCTGGATGCGCTGCGCTTCGGCACGGCGCTGAGCGGTCACGTCACGGAGCGAGGCGCAGTACGCGGGCTCGGCCGCCCAGCGCATGGGGACGACGCGCATCTCCACGACGGCGGGCTCGCGTCCAGGGATGACCAGATCGAGCTCGGTGCGCTCCTCGCCGGCAATGGGGAAGCCGAAGTCAGTGCCGATCAGCGCGCCTCGACCAAGCAGCATCTCGGCCGCGGGATTGGCGTAGCGGATCGTGCCGTGCGGGTCGAC
>DASTZM010000013.1:0-4955 GCA_035764305.1 Chloroflexota bacterium
GAGCTGGTTGGCGAGCTTCATCGCGGATCCCGTGCCTGACGGACCGACGTGCACCACGCGCTCGCTGAACGTGGCCAGCAGCGGCCGCACCCGATCCAGCGCCGCGGCCGCGCCCCCCACCATCACGGTCAGCGTGCCCGCCTCGGCGCCGCGGAGCCCACCCGAGACCGGGGCGTCCAGAAACGAGGCGCCTCGCCGGGCCACCGCTGCCGCGAGGCGGCGGCTCGTGGTCGGATCGATCGTGCTGAGGTCGACGAGGACCTGCCCGGCGCCAATCGCGTCGGCGGCGACGGCGCCGCGCACGTACGTCGCGCTGACGTCGTCGGGCGCGGGCAGACTCGTGAACACCACCTCGCAGGCCGCGAGCACGTCATCGGCGGAGGTCAGCCCAATCGCCGCCCCACCGAGCGCGACGACCCTGGCGACCGCATCGGGAACGCGGTCGTACACCAGCAGACTGCACCCGCCGCCCAGCAGCCGGGCGGCCAGGCGCCGGCCCATGGTGCCCAGTCCGATGAAGCCGATCTGATTCGTCCCGGCCGCCGGCCTATTCGTCACGGCCGCCGGTCTCCCTGAGGTCCAACCGGAGTGGGCGTCGGCCGGGAGAGCCTTGGGCCGGTCCAGCACTCGACAAGCACCTGCGTCTTAGGCCGGCCGGGGTGCCTGCTGGAGGAGACGGCGCCATTCGGCGCCGACCGCGTTCAGCGCCTCGGTCAGGCTGCGCTGGCCGAGCCAGGCGGGCGCCGTCTCCTTCTCGTAGAACTTGTCCATCTCGTCCATGCCGGGAGGCATGGCCACGCCCTGTGAGGCGAGCAGGCGGTCCTGGATCGCCTCCTTGTAGCGGGAGGGGACGCCATCCTGCGGGACGGAGTACTGGAGAAACGATCTGCGGGGTGTGGTCCAGCGCCCCTCGGCCTGCATGTCGCGCTGGACGCGCTCGTCCGAGAGGAACTTCAGTAGCGTCGCCCCGGCCGCTGCGTTGGGCGCCTGTTTGGGGATGCAGTAGCCCGTGCTGCCCACCACGTTATGCCGTCCGCTCGGGCCGCGCGGGATCGGGGCGACGTCCCACCGGAAGATCGGGTTGCCGCGCTTCGCGTTCTGGACGAAGGCCTGGCCACGGTAGTGCATCGCGGCCTGTTGGGTCAGGAACTGGTCGCCGGGCTGCACCTCATCCGGCCGTGGTGCCACGCGCTCGCGCAGCCGCAGGTCGGCCACGAACTGCAGGGCGCGGCGCGACTCGGGGCTGTCGATCTTCACCTGCTTGAGGGCGTCGTCGAACCACGCCCCGCCGAAGGCGCGCAGGATCTCGAGGTGGTTGATGGCGCTGATCGTCTCGATGTCGGGCATCGTCGTGCCGAACCTGCCGCGGTCAGGGGCGGAGAGCTGCTTCGCGGCGGCGAGGAACTGGTCCCACGTCCAGTCAGAAGTGGGCTCTTTCACGCCGGCGGCGGCGAACAGGTCCTTGTTGTAGTAGAGGACGCCGGTCGAGTTGTCGCGCGGGAGGCCGTAGAGCTGTCCATCGATGCGGTACGGGACGAGCACGCCCGGAATGAAGTCCGTGGTGGGGAACGAGACGCGGCGCAGCAGCGGATCGAGCGGCTGGATCAGGCCGCGCGCGTGGTAATCCCGGATGTAGCGGTTGTTGAGGTGGAACAGGTCGGGCACGCTGCCGGCGGCGAAGAGAGTCAGGAGCTTCACCTGGTACTCGGCGTCGGCCGGGGGGAGCACCGCGTCGACCGCCGTACCGGGATTCGCCTCGCCAAACCAGGTAGCGAATTGCTGCCAGTAGCGCCGGTTGTCGTTGGCGTTCGTCATGACGAAGAACGTCACCTTGGACGGCAGCGGCCCGACGGGCTGCGGTGGGGGCTCCGCGGCGCCCGGAGCGCAACCGATCCATGCGAGCAGCGGTGCGGCGGCGGCACCGCCGCGCAGCAGTCCCCGCCGCGTCGGGGGCCGGCTGCGGGAGGTCAGCTGGGCCATCATCGGTCCCCTTCTTAGTCAGGCTCGACGGTCTCGTCGAGCGGCAGCCCCAGCGTCTGGTACAGACGCCGCCGGCCGGCCATGTCCTTTGCCAGCACCTCACGGGCGAGCTTTGGCACGTCCGCCGCGAGATCCTGGGGGATGACCGCCACGCCGTCGTCGTCGGCCACGATGAGATCGCCGGGGACCACGACCACGCCCGCGCAGTGAATGGGGGCGTCCGCGTCGCCGAGCTCCATGCGGTTGGGCGCGCGATAGGCGCCGAAGTGGGTGGCAAAGATCGGGAGTCGCTCGAGCGCCACCTCATAGCGGTCGCGGCAGCCGCCGTCCGTGACGATGCCGGCCGCGCCTTTCGCGACGGCCCCCATGCCGTTGGCCGATCCCCAGAGGCCGACGCGTGGCGTCTGGTGGCAGTCGAACACCAGGACGGAGCCCGGCCTGAACTCGCCCATGGCGCGGCCCTTGCGCGTGCGCACCCATTCGGCCAGGTACTCGCGGTAGGCCTCGGGCGACTCGGGGACGAGGGGGACGGGCTGCGCCTTGACGTACCGCCGCGTCACGGCGGGTCCGCAGAAATGGATGCCCGGCAGCACCGGACGCATCGCTTCGTCCATGATGAACTGATCGGCGTTCGCCGTCAGCTGATCGAGCGCATCGAGCACGTCGGTCACGCGGAGCCGTTTGTACTCCCGCACGAGCTCGTAGGTATCCACTTTTGCCACTGGAGGGTCTCCTGTTCTCGGTGAATGGACGGTGGTCTGCAGACGATCGGCCAGGGCCTAACCACCACCTAGTGCGGCGCCGGCGAGGAGGTCGAGCAGCGTGACGTGAGGACGTCGTCGCCGCGTTGGTGGAGGCTGAGGGTGACTGCGCCGAGGGTCGACGCTTCCCAGACCTTCATGCGGAGTCCCAGGTGGTGCGCACTAGGTCTATCAAAGCAGGTCGGCGTAGAAGGGTTCGATGACCTCGACGGCGACCGTGTCGTCGAGGGGGATGCCGAGGCGCTCGTAGCGACCGCGGCGGGCCTTGACGTCGCCGACGAGGATGCCGGCCCCGAACCGCAGCACCTCCGCCGCCACTTCATGTGGCACGACGATCACGCCGTCGTCGTCGCAGCCGACGATGTCCCCTGGCCGAACGAGTGCGCCGCCAAGATCGACGGGCTCTTGGACGCCGGCGCACTCGAGGCGGCCGGGGATGATGGTGCGCCCGCGCGCGCGGCAGGCGATGGGAGTTTTCTGGAGCGCGACCTCAAAGGTGTCCCGGCAGTAACCGGAGGTGACGATTCCGACGGCGCCGCGCTCAATCATGGCGAGGGCATTCGAGGAGCCCCACCGGCCGCACTCGCCGCTCTCGCCGGTGCTGGTCACGAGGACGCTGCCGGTGCGGATGTGCTCGCCGACGGTGCTGCGGCCGAAGAGGGATTCCTCGCGGTACCAGGCGGCGTGGGACTTGCGTCCGTTCAAGGGCGGCATGGGCCGGTTGGCCGGAACCATGCGCTCGGTGACCGCGACGCCCCAGACCTTCATGCCGAGCCAGAGGGGGCGGATGGCAGGATCGACGAGTCCGACGGTCGGCCGGCCGACGGAGTCGAGGCCATCGGAAACGTCGCTCAGGCGCAGGTACTTGAAGCGCTGCGCGAGGGCGTAGATGGGGTCGATGGGGGAGCCTGGGGTGGTGCTCATGGGGTCCGTTCCGGAGTCTGTTATGGCATGTGTGGCCACCCCGGTGCGTCGCGCTAGGAGCGGAAGTCCGTCCGCGTCACGGACACCCCGGGCGTCATCGTGCCACCGGCTGCCGCTCGACGGTTCCCCCCGCCGCGCCGCCGGCGAGGCTGGCGCGGTACAGCTCGAGGATCAGCGCCACGTCGTGGCGCGCGTCGGCCGCGGAGGTCTTGGGCTCGCCGCCCTCGGCGACGTGGCGGGCGAAGGCGCGCCACTCGAGCGCGTACTGGTCCTCCCACGCGGGGTGCAGATCGTGGCGCGCCACGCCGGGCCGCCCGCCCGCGTCGCCGCCGGTCGCTTCGGTGACCGTCGCCGTGACCGGCAGGCTGCGCACGTACGGCGTGTCGAACGTGACGCGCACGACCTCGCGCGCGCCGAACACCTCGATGGACGTGTCGTAGCGCGGCAGGGAGTCGACGCCCACTTCAAGGTGGCAGACGAACGCCCCGTAGTCGAGCGCCGCGGTGACGTACCGCCCGCGGTGGCGGCGCGCGGCGTAGAGTACCCCCCGGGGGTGCTCGAGCATCTCGCGCATGGCCGACAGGTCGTGGCTCGCCAGGCCGTGCAGCAGCGCGAATGCCCCGTGGTGCTCCGCCGGCGCCGGGCCGATCGCCTCCCCGATCTGCGCCGCCCGCCGCGCGGCGAGGGCGGCGCGGTCGGCCTCGGAGAGGTCGTCGGGCCGCACGACGCGCGCGATCTGCCCCACGATCAGGGCATTCGCCCCGATCACGTCGTGCACGCGCGCGAGGCGCACGTCGCCCGCCGCGAGCAGCGCGCTCACGCGCCCGCACGCCGCGGCGAAGGCCGGGTTGTGGCGGCGCATGTAGCCGATCTGCACGACACACCCCGCGCGGCGCTGCGCGTCGACGATCGCGTCGGCCTCGCGGAGCGTGTAGCACATCGGCTTCTCGAGCAGGACGTGCTTGCCGGCCTCGAGCGCGGCGAGGGTGACCTCGGCGTGGAACGCCTCAGGGCAGGCGACGAGCACGGCGTCGACTTCGGGGCGGGTGACGAGGTCGGCGTAGTCGGTGACGCGCGTGGGGATGCGCCAGCGGTCGCCGACGGCATGCGCGACGCCAGCGCTGGCGTCGCAGACCGCGATGGGGGTGAAAAGGTCGGCGAGCAGGTCGAGCGTGGGAAGGTGGATGACCTGGGTGACCTCGCCCGCGCCGACGATGCCGACTCGGATGGGATTCATGGTGGGGCGGCGTGGGTGCGGCGTGGGTGCGGCGTGGGTGCGGCGTGGGTGCG
>DASTZM010000014.1:0-3036 GCA_035764305.1 Chloroflexota bacterium
GGGGGAGGCGTACGGGGAGGGAGACCTGCGGCTGGTGTCGGTGGTGGCGGGTCAGCTGGCGGCGTACCTGACGGCGCTGCACCTGTACACGCAGGCGCAGCTGGGGCTGCGCCTGCGCGACGCGGTGCTGGCGATGGTGTCGCACGACCTCAAGAACCCGCTGGCGGCGATCCGGGGCTACGCGCAGCTGCTGGAGCGGCTGCTCGGGCGCCTGGACGAGACGGTGGTGCCGGACCGTGAGCGGCTGGTGCGCAGCGCATCGGGGATCACGGCGGGATCGACGAAGATGGCGCGGCAGATCGAGGAGCTGCTGGACGCAGCGCGGCTGGGGGCGGGGGAGGCGCTGGAACTGCGGCGGCGGCCGGTGGACCTGGTGGCACTGGTGGGGCAGGTGCTGGCGCAGGAGGCGCAGGCGTCGGGGCGGCACAGGCTGCGGCTGGAGCCGGCGGTGCCATCGCTGGTGGGGGAGTGGGATCCCGAGCGGCTCGAGCGCGTGGTGGCCAACCTGGTGTCCAACGCGGTCAAGTACAGCGCGGAGGGGACCGAAGTGCGGGTGTGGGTGGAGGCCGAAGGTGGGGAGGCGGTGGTGAGCGTGCGGGACGAGGGGATCGGCATCCCGGCGGGGGACGTGGAGCACGTGTTCGGCCCGTTCCGGCGGGCGGGGAACGTATCCGGGCGGATCCGGGGGAGCGGGCTGGGGCTGACGAGCGCCCGCGCGATCGTCGAGCAGCACGGCGGGAGCATCGACGTGCGGAGCGAAGAGGGGAAGGGGAGCACGTTCCGCGTGCGGCTGCCGACGGCGGCGCCGAACGGCGGCGAGGAGGGCAACGCGCGTCCGGCGTAGCGCGGGCCGAAGCGGGCGGGTGCCTGCGGCGGACCGTCAGGCGCTCGCCCGTCAGGCGGTGACGCGGCGGGGGCCGAGCGAGCGGGTCCGGCGTTCCGAGGAGATGGCGCGGGGGGCGGGGATGAGGCGGTAGCCGAAGCCGCGCGACACGGTGATGTTGGGGGCGGGGGCCGCGAGGGCGGCGCCGGCGCTGAGCTTGGCGCGCAGGTGGGTGACGTGCACGTCGATCGACCGGCCGAGCGCGGGGTCGTAGTTGCCCCACAGGGCGGTGCCCAGCTCCTCGCGCGTCACGACGGTGTCGGCGTGCTGGACGAGCGCGGCGAGCAGGCGGTACTCGGTGGCGGTGAGGGGGAGGAGGTGGCCGCCGAGGGTGGCCTGGCGCCGGTCGTGGTCGATGGCGAGCTCGCCGACGACGAGGGGGGCGGCGGAGTGCGGGGCCGCCGGAGCCGGGCCGCTCGCTCCGTTGGCAGCGGGGGCAGCGCCGGCGGCGCGGGCGGCGCGGCGCTCGAGTGCGGCGTCGATGCGGGCCTCGAGCTCGTCGACGCGGAAGGGCTTGGGGACGAAGTCGTCGGCGCCGAGGCGGAGGCTGAGGATGGGATCGCGCTGGTCGGAGGTGGCGCTGCAGATGATGATGGGGACGTCGGCGCGCGCCTTCAGGTCACCGTAGAGGATGAGGCCGTCTGCGTCAGGCAGGGAGAGATCGAGGAGGATGAGATCGGGGATGGCGCGGTCGAGGACGGCGTGCGCCGCGGCGGCGCTGGGGGCGGGGAGCACCCGGCAGTCGCGCGGCGCGAGCGCGTCCCCGATCAGGCGGGCGATGTCCTGGTCGTCGTCGACGACAAGGATGGTGAGTTCCGGTCCAGCCGGGCGCGTCGCATCCATAGGAGGTGAGTGCGCGCTCGCGAAGCGGGTTCAGGATAGCCCGAGAGAGCCGTCCTGTCAACGGCGTATCCGGATTCGCGTCGGGCGGACTCGTCAGGCGGCTTGGTGGCGGTGGGCGAAGCGGTCGAGGGTGCGGAAGAGGGTGGACAGGTCGAAGGGCTTGCTCAGGTAGCCGTCGGCGCCGACCTCGGCGGCGCAGCGCGCGGCGGCGTGTCCGGCGGTGCAGACGACGATGGGGGCGTGGGCGGGCGGCATCGGGAAGCGGCGGTAGGCGCCGGCGAACCCCCAGCCGTCGAGGACGGGCATGTTCATGTCCAGGAGGATCAGACCGGGGCGGTGCGGGAGGAGCCGGCGGAGCGAGTCGAGCGCCTCCTGGCCGTTGCCGGCGGGCAGGACGTCATAGCCCTCGTCGCCGAGCGCGTCGCAGAGGAGCTCGCGGATGTTGGAGTCGTCGTCGACGACGAGGATGGGGGCCGCGGGGTGGGCGAGGCAGGTGGCGGCGGGATCGCGGTAGGGGAGCGGGTGTTGCATGTGCGGAGGATCTTTCCCTGGGTGTGGGGCCGCCAGTTGGGCTCGCCGCCGTTCAATGCAGATTGAAGACCGGCGGCGTGTGCATCGATCACACCCAGCGCTAAGGGGTGATGAAGGAACGGCTAAGGACGGGATAACGAGACCTTGGTGGGCGGCACAGGCCGTGCAGGCTTACAAGACACCCCGAGAGCGACTGGCATGGGGCCGGCGCGACGGCGGCAAGGAGGCCTGATATGGCAGAGAATCGGAAGCGGGACGAGGTCCAGCAGTACGTGGGCGACATGGTGGCGTTGGAGTCGCACATCGAGCAGGCGATGGACGGGCAGCTGAAGCACCCGGTCGAGCACCCGGAGGCGGCGGCGGCGCTACGGCGCTTCCACGACCTGGTGAAGGCGCAGCGCGAGGCGCTGAAGGCGCACCTGGCGTCGATCGGCGGGAGCGAGCCGGGGCCGCTGAAGAGCGCGGTGGCGACGCTGTTCGGCGCGGCGGCGGGCGCGATCGACAACGTGCGCAGCAAGGCGGTGTCCAAGATGCTGCGGGACGACTACACGGCGTTCAACCACGCGGCGATGGGCTACTCGATGCTGCACGTGACGGCGCACGCGCTGGGCGATATGCGGACAATGGAGATCGCCGACCGCTATCTGCGCGACTACGCGCGTGCGGCACAGGAGATCAACCAGATCGTGGCCGGCGTGGTGGTGTGGGAGCTGGAGAAGGACGGCTTCGCGCCGAACCACGAGGCGGAGCGGCACTGCACCCAGGCGATCAACCGCGCC
>DASTZM010000015.1:0-4798 GCA_035764305.1 Chloroflexota bacterium
GTGGTAGCCACCTTCGTACTCGCGCAGCTGCTTGTCCGCGCACCCCGATGTCCACCCTGACCCTCGCCCGCGAGCGCCCGTCGCCGGTGTGCTCCGCCTAGCCTCCCACCGCCGCAGGCGGCGCCGCCGCGCGCCCCGCCAGCTCGCGGTCCAGGAACAGCAGCGCCGTCGAGTTGCCACCCGCCAGTCGGAGCCGGTCCACGATCTCCTGCACCGTGCTCTCTTCCTCCACCTGCTCCGTCACGAACCACTGCAGGAACGTCAGCGTGGGGTAGTCGCGCGCCTCCTGGGCCCGCGCGTACAGCCCGTGGATGCGCTCGGTGACCAGCCGCTCGTGCTCCAGCGAGCGCTCGAACACCTCCAGCGGCGACCCGTACTCGCCCGGCTCGGACGGCGGCGCCTCGATCGCCCGCAGCGCTACCCGGCCACCGCGCTGCGTGATGTAGTCGAAGAACTTCAGCGCGTGCAGCTCCTCCTCCTCGTGCTGCAGACGCATCCAGTGCGCGAACCCGGGCAGCGACGCGGCCGCGAAGTGCGCCGCCATGCCCAGGTAGAGGTAGGCCGACGCGAACTCCAGCTGGAGCTGGTCGTTCAGCGCCTCGTTCGTCTCGCGCGGCAGCATGCTCGTCCTCCTGTGCTTGGGTGTCAAGGAGGGGTAGCACACGTCCCACAGGTCACGCATCCGGGAAATCCCCGACGCGCGGTCCGCGTCACGCGTCTATCGTGGCACCAGGCCATCGCCGCGCGCGGGCCAGGAGGTGACCACGTGACCGCCACCGTCGCCCCAGCCGTCGCTGCCGCTTCGCCGCTCGCCGGCTTTGGGGAGTTCGCGGCCGGGACCGTCGCCAAGTACCGCATCCCCGCGGTCGCCGTCGCCGCGGCGCACGCCGGCCAGACGCTCTTCGAGGGCGGCTTCGGCCACCGCGACGCCGCGCGAACACTGCCCGTCACACCGGACACGATCTTCGGCATCGGCTCGGTCTCCAAGATCTTCACCGCCATCGCCGTGCTCCAGCTCCAGGAGGCGGGCCGCCTCGCCGTGACCGATCCGGTCACGCGCTGGCTGCCCGCTTTCCGCCTCCCGCGCGGAGGAGGCGCCAGCGCCGTCGACCATACGCCCGCCGTCACACTCCATCACCTCCTCACCCACACCAGTGGCCTCCCGCCCGAGTACGCCATGCGGTCAGCCCGGCTGGGCAGCATGCGCACCGATCCCGACCTGCCCTGGATGACCGTGCCCCCGCGGCTACGCCGAGCCGTTGCCGAGGACACCCCCATCTCCACCTACGCCGCGCTGATCGATCTCGTCGGGGGACTCGGTGCCACACCGCTGGCGCCACCCGGGCAGCTGTTCAGCTACTCCAACGAGGGCTACGCCCTCCTCGCCGCCATCGTCGAGCGCGCCGCCGATCTCTCCTTCGCTGAGTACCTCGCGCAGGGGGTCACCACTCCCCTCGGGCTCACCCACACCGCCTGCCTGACGCCGGACTACGCGCCCGCCTCAGACGTTGCCCTGGTCTACTCCCGCGGCACGCGCGCCGGCCAGCCCGGCATCTACCCTTCCCCCCACTGGTGGACCTGCGGCCGCATCTTCGGCCACGGCAGCATGGTCTCTACCGCCCGCGACCTGCTGCGCCTCCTCAACCTGCTGCTCGGCGGCGGCGAGCTCGATGGCGCACGGCTGCTCTGTCCAGACAGCGTGCCCGCCATGGCCGCCCGCCACGCCGCCATCCCCACCGGCGGTTTCTACGGCTACGCCCTGATGGTCCAGCCGGACTATGCCGGCCTACCCGGCGTCGACGTGATCGGTCACGGCGGAGGCAGCAAGGGCGTCTCGGCCTACACCGCCTTCGAACCGCGCTCGGGCGCGGCCGCCGTCGGCCTCGCCAGCCTCGCCAGCGCGCCCACCCAGCTCGTCGCCGGCGGAGCGCTCAGTGCGCTGCTCGGACTCCCCTTCACCGCCAGGCCCCGCGCCTTTCCGGCGCTCGATGTGCCTCCCACCGTGCTGGCAGAGTACGCCGGCGCCTACCGCAGCGAAGACGGCGCCACCATCACCATCGGCGTCGAGGGCGCGGCGCTCACCGCGCTGACCGAAGACCTGCCGCTGGTCAAGGCCCGCCCCTACGCGCCCGATTCGTTCGTCGTCCCCGGAGCCGACCTCACCGCCCGCTTCCTGCGCGACGACCACGGCGCCATCTGGGCCATCCACACCGGCCTCCGCGCCTACCGCCGCACCGGGGGGAGCGAGAGCGAGTAACGCCCCACGGCCATGCTTCCTCCCTCGCCGCCGGGCGCACCGTCCGGCCAACTCTTCCGGCATCCCAGAGTGAGTCGATGACCGTCCCACCCTCCATCCGCGCCCACAGCATCCCGCCGCCCTCGACCCCTCTCTCCTTTCCTATGGCCCTCCGGGGCGCCCGCATGTCCGCCCGCGAGCGCGTCCTCACCGCGCTGCGCCGCCAGACCCCCGACCGCGTCCCGCGCCACGCGAGCTGGACCCCACCTGCGCGCGAAGCCCTCCGGCGCCACATCGGCGACACCAATCCGGACGACGCGTTCCAACTCGACGTTCGCCACGCCGGCCCGTCGCAGCGGTCGACGCAGGACGAGCTGCACCGCCGCTTCGCCCCCTACTTTGGCTCCCACAACCTGCCCTCCGGCGCCACCTACGACGACTTGCTCATCGACGAGTGGGGCATGGGCCAGGTCCCCCATGCCGAGGTCCACTACACCCAGTACGTCTATCCCCTCGCCGGCGTCAACACCCTCGACGCCCTCCGTTCGTACCCTTGGCCCGACCTCGCCCATCCCCAGCGCTGGCGGCACGTCCCCGAGCGCGTCGCCGCCCTCCACACCCGTGGCCTCGCCGTCGCGGGCTCCGCCGCCTGCAGCATCTTCGAGCGCGCCTGGTACCTGCGCGGCATGGACCAGCTTTTCGCCGACTGGGCCGAGAACGAGCGCTACGCCATCACCCTGCTGGACACCATCGCAGACACCACGTGCGCTGTCGCCCGACACTACGCCCGCGCCCGCGTGGACGTGCTCCAGCTCGGCGACGACGTCGGCATCCAGCACCAGCTCCTCATGAGCCCCGCCACCTGGCGGCGCTGGCTCAAGCCGCGCCTGCGGCGCATCGTCGACGCCGCGCGCGAGGTCAACCCCGATCTCCTGATCTGGTACCACAGCGACGGCTACGTCGAGCCGCTCATCCCCGAGCTGATCGAGATCGGCGTCAACGTGCTCAACCCCGTCCAGCCCGAGTGCATGGACCCCGCCGCCCTGAAGCGCCGCTTCGGCGACCGCCTCGCCTTCTGGGGCACCATCGGCATCCAGACCACTCTCCCCTTCGGCACACCCCAGGAGGTGCGCGCCGTCGTGCGCGAGCGCGTCGAGACCGTCGGCCAAAACGGCGGTCTCCTCCTCGCCCCCACCCATGTGATTCAGCCCGACGTCCCCTGGGAGAACCTTTGCGCTTTCTTCCAGGCCATCGAAGACTTCGGCGTCTACTGATCGCCGGTCCTCATCGCGCACCGTAGCGTCGGCCCGCAGTCTCTCCGGCGTGGACAGCGAATCCCCCTATCGCATCGCCGCCGGCGCGCTGCTGGTCGTGCTCGCGGCCGTCGGCGCCATCTTCCGGCTGCGTGCCGCCCGCTCGGGCGAAGACCTCCGGCCCCAGCGTCGCCAGGAGGGCGCACCACTGCTTGCGCTCCGCGCCGCCCTCGGCATCCTCTTCATCGGCGCACCGCTCGCCTACCTCGCTGACCCGCCCCTCCTCGCTTGGGCGGCCGTGCCCCTGCCCGGGTGGCTGCGCTGGAGCGGCGCGGCCGTCGCCGCGGCCGGCGTGCCGCTCCTCTTCTGGGTGCTCCACACCCTCGGCGCGAACCTCACCGACACCGTCGCCATCCGCCGCCACCACACCCTCGTCACCAACGGCCCCTACCGGTGGGTGCGGCACCCCTTCTACATCGCTGTCACGCTCGAGATCGCGGCACTCGGCCTGTTGCTCGCCAGTTGGCCGGCCGCGCTCGGCCTAGCGGGATTCTGGGTCTACCTCTGGCGGCGAACGCCCCTCGAGGAGGCGAAGCTAACGGAGCGGTTCGGTGACGCCTACCGGGAGTACGCGGCCCGCACCGGGCGCTACTTCCCGCGGCTGCAGGCCCGCCGGCTCCTGGGCGGCAAGTGATGCCCCCTCGGGCCGGCCCAGCTCCCCACCGCGTGTGCGGCGGCCCCGGGTCAACGCCCCCGGCCGACAGAGCGGACGGGGACGCGGTGTCCGCGCAGGGAACACCGCGACGCACACCGCCGCCAAGGCGCCTGTCGCGGCGCCGTGACGGCCGCACGGCACAACAGCGCCGCCCACGCCATCACCACGCCGCACGCGTCAACGTGGCCGGTCCTTCACCGACCGTCCGACCTCGGGGCACCCGACACGATGCGCGGCCCACCGGCACGCAGAGCGCCCGCCTCTTGCGGAGGCGGGCGCCTGTTCCGCTATGCGGTTGTTGTGCGTCCAGGACTCCCGCCCCCTGGCATCACGCCAGACATCCGAGGCCGCCGGAGAACTGTGTGCTCCGGCCGTTTGCGGGCCTCGCCCTAGTGGGGCTCGCCTGCGGTAGACCCACGCCCGGGGGCTGGTTCCCTCCGGGCGCTCATCGATCGACCTGCAGGACCCCGTACAGGAGGTGGACACGCCGGCGATCCATCATCGCGCGCCGCTCACTCCCATTCCATTGTGCCCGGTGTCTCCGCCACGCGCGCTGCCGCCAGCTCGCGGGACCGCTGCCGCCGGGCGGTACTC
>DASTZM010000016.1:0-2373 GCA_035764305.1 Chloroflexota bacterium
CCTCGACCGGGGGGCAAGCCCCCCTGGACCCCCTTACAATCTGGGCACCATGGCGACTGCTCGGGCTGCGAAGACGCGCACTAATGGAAAGGCGCACGCGAACGGCCAGTCGAAGCGCTCGGGTCCGAAAATCGATCGGCGGGGGTTGGGGGATGAGGAGCTGGTTGAGCTGTATCGAACGATGCTGCGGATCCGGCGGTTCGAGGAGCGGGTGAAGGAGCTGTTCCTGGAGGCGCGGCTGTATGGGAGCGTGCACCTGTACATCGGGGAGGAGGCGGTGGCGACGGGGGCGTGCGCGGCGCTGCGGGAGGGGGACGTGATCTCGAGCACGCACCGGGGACACGGTCACTGCATCGCGAAGGGGCTGGAGCTGGGGCCGATGATGGCCGAGCTGATGGGGAAGGCGACGGGCTACAACTACGGCAAGGGGGGGTCGATGCACATCGCCTCCCTGGACCACGGGATGCTGGGCGCCAACGGGATCGTCGGCGCGGGGATCCCGATCTCGGCCGGCGCGGCGCTGGGCTTCTGGGTGCGTGGATCGAAGGAAGTGGCGATGTGCTTCTTCGGCGACGGCGCCGCGAACCACGGCTCGTTCCACGAGGGGATCAACTTCGCGGCGACGCTGGACCTGCCGGTGGTGTTCATCTGCGAGAACAACCAGTACTCGCAGTACCACTCGGTCAAACAGGACCTGCCGATCGAGAACGTGGCGGACCGCTCGGTCTCGTACGGCATCCCGGGCGTGATCGTGGACGGCTCGGACGTGCTGGCGATGTACGGCGCGGCGCGGGAGGCGGTCGACCGAGCGCGCGCGGGCAAGGGCCCGACGCTGATCGAGGCGAAGACGTACCGCTTCGAGGGGCACTTCCTGGGCGACCCCGAGCCGTACCGCACGAAGGAAGAGGTGGCCGAGGCGCGGCGCTCGCGCGATCCGCTGGTCAACTACGGAGCGGTGCTGCAGGAGCTGGGGGTGGCGTCGGCGGAGTTCTTGAAGGATCTGGACAACGACGTGAAAGAGGAGGTGGAGGAGTCGGTGCGCTTCGGCGAGGCGAGCCCTGAGCCGGGACCGGAGCTGCTGCTGACGGACATCTTCACGAACGCGGACTCGCACGGGCGCGATTTGGCGGGGGCGCGCTGACGATGCCCGAGGTGACGTACTCCCAAGCGCTGAACATGGCGCTGCGCGAGGAGATGAAGCGCGACGAGCGCGTGTTTTGCCTCGGCGAGGACATCAAGGACTCGACCTATGGCGTGACGCGCGGCCTGTACGAGGAGTTCGGGCCGAGGCGGGTGGTGGGGACGCCGATCTCCGAAGCGGCGATCGGCGGCGCGGCGCTGGGCTCGGCGGCGGTGGGGCTGCGGCCGGTGGCGGAGTTCATGTACATGACGTTCATGATGTGCGCCATGGACCAGCTGGTGAACCAGGCGGGCAAGTCCAAGTACATGTTCGGCGGCAAGGCGGTGCTGCCGATCGTGTACCGCACGATGGCGGGGGCGGGGCGGGCGAACGCAGCGCAGCACACGCAGGACCTGGCCTCCTGGTTCGCGCACGTGCCGGGCATGAAGGTGGTGATGCCGACGACGGCGTACGACGCGAAGGGGCTGTTGAAGACGAGCATCCGGGACGACAACCCGGTGGTGTTCGTCGAGAACAAGGTGCTCTACGCGTCGGCGAAGGAGAACGTGCCGGAGGACGACTACACGGTGCCGTTCGGCAAGGCCAGTATCCGCCGCGAGGGGCAGCACGTGACGATCGTGGCGCTGCAGCGGATGGTGGAGATGGCGCTGGAGGCGGCGGAGGAGCTGGCGCGCGAGGGGATCGAATGTGAGGTGATCGACCCGCGGACGCTGGTACCGCTGGACGTGGACGCGATCGCGTCGTCGGTGAAGAAGACGCACCGGGCGGTGGTGGTGCACGAGGCGCACGAGCGGGTGGGGTTCGGGGCGGAGGTGGTGTCGCAGATCGTGACGAACGCATTCGATTATCTCGATGCGCCGCCGGTACGGCTGGCGAACCCGAACGTGCCGACGCCGTTCAGCCGCACGCTGGAGGAGCTGTCGATCCCGACTCCCGCGCAGATCGCCGACGCCGTGCGCCAGCTGATGGCGTAGGCGTTCGTCGGGCAGGATTCAGGTACCTCGGTAACGCGACATGGCGACCGCGCTGAAGATGCCGCAACTCGGCATGACGATGACCGAGGCGAAGCTGGTGCGCTGGCTCAAGAAGGAAGGGGACCCGGTCAAGAAGGGTGAGCCGGTCGCGGAGATCGAGACCGACAAGCTCAACGCGGAGGTAGAGGCGAACGCGGACGGAGTGCTGCGGAGGGTGGTGGCGGAGGAGGGGGCGACGGTGAAGGTGGTGGGGCTGCT
>DASTZM010000017.1:0-5065 GCA_035764305.1 Chloroflexota bacterium
TGGAGCGGGGTGGGTGCCGTCGGGCTCGAGGGAGGGGGCGATGGCGTTGGCGACGGGGCCGCGAGGTGTGCGGACGACCTCGAAGCGGACGGGGGCTTCGCCGCGCACTTCGATGGTCTCGACTTCGGGCGGGCCAAGCTCGCCGTCTTCGATGTAGAGGTCGCGCTGGGGGGCGACGTGGTTGGTGAAGCCCCAGGCGATGTGGCGGTTGCGGCCCATGTAGACGCAGGGGCCGCCGATGTAGGCCATGCCGGCGGCGTCCACGGAGGCGTCCTCGAGCGTGAGGTGGACGGAGAACCACTGACTGGGCTGGGTGAACGGGTTGTGCGGGTCGGAGCAGAGGACGGGGTACCCGGTGGTGGTGCGCGAGCCGGCGACGGCCCAGTTATTGGAGCCTTCGCCGGTGTCCGCGCCGCCGGGAACGCGGGGCGCACTGTGCGCTGCGGGCGACAGGTCGGACGGGATGATGATCTCGTCACCGAGCTCGGTGGCCATGAAGGCGGCGTGCAGCGCGGGGGGGAGGCGGCGGCGGGCGGCCTCGGCGAGGGCGACGTTCTCGAGCCGGCTGGTGAGGCTCCACCAGCGGCCCTTCCAGACGGCGACCGAGTCGGCGGCGGTCCACGGCGCGGGCTCGAACCCGAGCCACTCGAACTCGATGGGGAGACGCTTTTCGGCGATGGCGGTCTCGCGCCAGGCGTTGATGCCGTCGGCGAGGCCGAGAAGGGACTCGACGACGAGGTCGGGCTCGCGCTGCCAGGCCTGGTCGGCGTGCCGGCCGAGCGCGACGAGGCGCATGGTGCGGTCGGACTGGAGAGCGCCTTTCCCGAGCACGGCGGCGAGGGTGCCGCGGGCCTGGCGGCGGCAGTACTCGAGGCGCCAGAAGTGCTCCTGGGCGGTGGCGTAGCCGAGGCCGAAAGCGAGGTCGCGGCGCGAGCGGGCGCGCACGTGCGGCGTTCCCCACGTGTCCCACGTGATGGTGACGGGGGCGCCGACGGGTCCGGTCAGCGTTGCGTCGCGCGGCGGGAGTCTTGTGGTGTCCATTGAGGGCGGGGCCGCATAGTAGCCTGTAACCCTTGTAGGAGAGGGACGTATGCGAGTGACACCGATGACGCGACGCTCATTGCTGGCCGGAGGGGCGGCGAGCGCCGGCGCGCTCCTGGCAGCGTGCGGCGGTCCAAACCAGCAGCCGGCGGCGCAGACGCTGCAGCCGGCGACGGTGGAGTGGCGTCACAGCGCCAGCTCCGATGCCGCGGTGCAGCGCTGGACGGACTTCTCGACGGACGTGAAGGCGGCGCTGGCGGAGAAGAAGATCACGGTCAACCTGGTCTTCGAGACGACCCAGATGTGGGAGAAGATGCAGGTCGAATACGCCGGCGGGTCGGGGCCGGACGTGGTCTACAACCAGGTGAGCTGGGTGATTCCCGGCGGCGTGCGGGGGATCTTTATGCAGCTGGACGACCTGGCGAAGCGCGACAAGATCAAGCGCGAGAGCTACAGCGCGGGGGCGTGGGACTCGTGGGTGTGGAAGAACAAGCTCTACGCGATCGCGTACAGCGGCTTTGGCGAGTGCGTGTTCCTGTACAAGAAGCTGTTCACCGAGAGCAACGTGCCTCTGCCGAAGCTTGATTGGACGTGGGACGACTTCCTGGATGCGGCGAAGAAGCTGACGAAGGGGGAGGGGCAGCGCAAGCAGTTCGGCGCGGTGCTGTTCCACGGCGGGGACTGGCAGCTGACCGGGTCGAGCTGGATGATGAACAACGGGGGCAAGGTGCTGAGCGAGGCGCGCGACAAGGCGCTGTTCGGCGACGACGCGAAGTCGATCCAGGGCTTCGAGTGGCTGACGGACCTGCGCCTGCGACACGGCGTGGATCCGAAGAATGACGAGCGCACGCCGGCGCCGACGCAGGCCAACCCGAACGCGACGCTGCAGCCGATGAACGAAGGGCGGGCGGCGATGGAGATTGCGCGCTTCTCGCGGTACAGCGAGTGGATCCAGATGCTGGGCAACGGCAATGTAGAGATCTACCCGCTGCCGGCAGGGCCGGCGAAGCGGCGGACACACGCGGTGGGGACGAACGCGTGGAGCGTGGGCGGGCGGACGAAGGTGAAGGACGCGGCGTGGGAGGTGACGAAGTGGCTGACCGGCCCGGGCGGGCAGACGGGGAAGGGGGCGCGGGTGGTGCCGTTCCCGTCGCTGCTGGCGGGTGGGACGTCCAAGGAGTTCCTCGACCAGTACGCGGGGACGCACCTGAAGGACGTGGTGGATGCGTGGGGGAAGGACAGCCACGATTACATGGTGAACCCCGATTCGACCGAGGTGAACCCGATCTTCAACAAGCACTCGACGGCGGCGTTCAACGGCGAGAAGACGGCGCGCCAAGCTTTGCGCGACGCGCAGGAGGAGATGAACGTGGTGTTCAACCGGCGGCCGGCGGATCTGCGCTAAGTGGACCGGTCAGGGAAGCGGCTGCGCGTCGCGGTGGTGGGGGCGCGGCGGGGGGCGGTGCACGTGGCGGCGTTCCAGGCGCACCCGGCGTCCGAGGTGGCGGTGGTGTGCGACGTCAACCGCGAGCGCGCCGAGGCGGTGGCGAAGCGGAGCGGGGTGGAGAGCGTCTCCACGCACTACGAGGAGGTGCTGGAGCGGCGGGACATCGACGTGATCGCGCTGGCGACCGCGGACGCGGACCACGCGCCGCAGGCCTTACTGGCGCTGGACGCGGGCAAGCACGTCCTGACCGAGATCCCGATGGCGGTGGAGCTGGAGCAATGCGAGCAGCTGATCAAGGCGGTGAAGCGGAGCGGGAAGCACCTGCAGATGGCGCAGCAGGTGCGGTGGGCGCCGTACGTGCTGAACGCGAAGGCGCTGCGCGACGAGGGGGAGTTCGGCGAGATCTTCTACGCCGAGGGGGAGTACTTCCACAACGTGGAGGGGTACTTGCGCGGGCCGAATGGTGAGCGAACCTGGCGCTCAGAGAACCCGTACGCGGGGATCCTGGGGGGAGGGCCGCACCCGTACGACACGCTGCGCTGGCTGACGGGGGTGGAGTACACGGAGGTGCACGCGTACTCGGTGAAGCCGGCGGTGGGCGGATTGGAGCGCGACGCGGACGATCACTTCACGGCGCTGTTCAAGGCGCCGGGGCGGGGTGGGGCAATCGCGAAGGTGGCGGTGTCGAGCGGGCTGGCGCGGCCGTACTGCCTGTATCTGTCGGTGTATGGGACGGAGGGGACGTGGGAGCGCAGCCGGCATCAGGAGCCAGGGGGCCAGAACAGCGAGGACTATCTGTTCCTGCGGAAGATCCCGTACGTGCGGACGATGATGCCGGTGCCGTCGTTCCGGTCGCGGTACCACTCGTTCACGGGGATCATCCCGGACAGTGGCATGCCGGCGGAGATGGGGCGGGCGTTTGGGACGCAGGGGCACGGGGCGCACGACGCGATGCCGGCGGCGGACTTGATCGGGGCGATTTTGGAGGAGCGGTCGCCGGTGATTGACGTGTATGAGGGGGCGCGGACGTGTGCGGGGTTGAGGTGTGCGTTGGAGAGCTGTCGGACGGGGGAGACGGTCACGATCCCGCAGTACTAATCCGCAGTACTAATCATCCGACGAGCGGGTTGCGCACCCTGAGCGATGGGAAGCGCGAGAAGTCTCGGTCAGCGGTCCACAGCTCGCGCACGCCGTGCAGCAGGCAGAGCGCGGCGATGCGCGCGTCGTGTACGCGCGGGCCAACGCTCTGACCCTCCCGCACGAGCTCCACAAGCGCCGGCCAGTAGCCGTCCGCCTCGGCGAGCAAGACCACGCTCGGCGACGCGAGCCACACCTCCATGGCCTGTATCGCCACGTCGAGTGGGGTAGGCGGCTGATAGATGCGCGGGTGCGTGGCGATCGACAGAAACTCGTGCGCACAGGGCCAGGGGATCCCCCAGGGTGCCGAGCCCGCGGCCAGCTGCGACAACGCGGAAAGGGCCTTCTCGTGCCAGGGTGAGTCCTGGCGCAGCGCATAGACGAGGAGGTTCGCGTCGACGGCGATCACGCCGTCAGGCGCCTCGGCCTTCGTAGGCCAATCGGAGGATCTGCTCCCAGGACGCCCCCTCCAGCTCGGGACGCAGGCCGTGACCGCCGAAGGTCACCGGGCGCACACGAAACGGAGTGCGGCGCCGCCTGCGCTCGGCGAGGCTGCGCCGAAGGCCGTCCTCCACCAGTTCGCGCACCGTCGTCCCCTCGGCGGACGCGACGCGCTTTGCCTCGGTCAGCAGGGCGTCGGCAATATCTATGGTGGTCTTCATATGGGTAACCATATCAGCGAGTCGGCGTGGGGCAGCACGGTGATTACGCGCCCGCAGTACTGAGCGTCACGTCGAGGGTTTCGCCGGCGCGGATGGTGAGGGTGTGGGAGGCGTAGGGACGGCCGTGGCGGGCGACTACGTGATCGCCGGTCGCGCCGTGGGGGAGCGGTAGGAGGACGGTAATGCTTTCGGCGCCGGCTTTTGCGTGGAGGCGGCAGCTGATCTGGTTGGCGGCGTGGTCGAGCGAGGTGAGGGAGATCGAGCGGCGGGCGGCGTTCCAGTCGAGCCACTTTTCGGCGTCGAGGTAGGGGATGGCGCGGCGTCTGGCGTGGGCGGCGACTGAATCGAGCCAGGGGCGGGTGGGGTAGGGGATGGCGCCGCCGCCTTTGATGGGGCGGGGGTGGAAGTAGGGGTGGTAGACGGTGTGGTAGCGGTCGACGGCGTCGTCGATCATGGTGCACGAGCGCGAGATGGCTTCGGCGAGGGTGTGGGCGGGGCGGCCGCCTTTGGGGGTGAGCCAGCCGTCATCGGTGGAGATGGTGGACTGCTCGTAGACGTCGAGCAGTCGGCCGTCTTCATCGACGAAGCGCGCGGGGAGGCCGGTGCCGTTGACGTAGCCGCCCTTGAAGCCCCAGCCAGCGGTGAAGTTGGCGTCCAGCGTGATGCCGGCATCCTGGAGGGAGCGGGCGTGGTCGACGTGGCCGGGCCAGACGAGCCAGTGGCCGCGGTGGATGCGCGGGCGGTAGCCGTAGCGTGCGGCGAAGAGGTCACAGTTCTG
>DASTZM010000018.1:0-4129 GCA_035764305.1 Chloroflexota bacterium
GAGCATCCAGCCGCGCGCGGGGCGGAGCTGCGTTTCTGGGACGAAGAAGGGACAGCGAGCGGCGGTCCGATACTCGAGCTCGCCGCGGGCAGCGGTCGGGTGGCGATTGGGCTGGCGCGCAAGGGGCACCACGTCACCGGCCTGGAGCTGTCTCCCGGGATGATCGAGCGCGCCGAGGCGCGCGCGGCTCATCTGCCGCCCGAGGTGCGCGCGCGCCTGCGGTGGGTGCAGGGGGACATGACTCGATTCGCGCTCCCGGGCGAGCGCTTCGGTCTGATCTTCGTGGCGTACAACTCGTTCTGGCTGCTCTCGACGCTGGCCAAGCAGCGCGCGTGCCTGGCGCGCGTGCGCGCTCACCTGGCGAAGGGCGGGCGCTTCGTGCTCGATCTGTTCCCACCCACGGTCGACGACCGAATGGACGAGGACGGCATGACGCAGTATCTGCCGATGGCGTACCGGGGGCAGACCGTCGTGCGCGTGAAGGACTACGCGTGGGACGAGGCGCGCAAACTGGCCATCTCCAACGTGCGCTACTACGGCGAGAAGCACGTCACCGGCGAGGCGCGGCGGCGCAGCCGCCGGCTGATCTCCGAGTTCCGATACGTCCTGCGCCTCGCGCCGCCCGAGCAGGTGCGGGCACTGCTGGCACGCGAGGGGTTCGAGGTTCAGGAGGAGTACGGCTCGTACGCGCGTGACCCGCTCGAGGATGGCGCGGCGCGCGCGATCTTCGTCTGCGGGTTGAAGGAGGA
This sequence comes from Chloroflexota bacterium, assembly GCA_035764305.1. Lineage (GTDB taxonomy): Bacteria > Chloroflexota > UBA11872 > UBA12225 > UBA12225 > DASTZM01. Next base: position 750 of record DASTZM010000018.1, read on the forward strand.
GTCGGCGCGCTGAGGGCTACGCCGCGGCGCCCTGCGAGGCGGCGGGCTCGCGCGGCAGGAAGACGTAGAACGTGCTCCCCTCTCCTGGCGTACTATCGACCCAGATGCGCCCGCCGTGGCGGACGACGATCTCCTGGCTAATGTAAAGACCCAGGCCCATGCCGCTCACGGTCTGACGCGTGCCCTCGGCGCGCGACCGATAGAAGAGACTAAAGACGGCGTCCAACTCGCTCGCGGGGATACCCACTCCCTGGTCGCGGACGCTCAGCACCACACCGCCGTCATCTGGGCGGACCTCGACGTCGATCGGTCCGCCGTCGGGGGAGTACTTGATCGCGTTCGTGATGAGGTTGTTGAGCACCTGCTCCAGGTGGTCGCGATCGGCGGTGATCGTCGTCGCGCCGTTGGACGCGTTTCCCACCAGCGCGAGCGTGTGCCGGGTGGTGGTGAGCTGCATGCGCCCCGTGACGTCCGCCGCGAGGCGGCGCACATCTACCTCGCCGAAGTGGAACTCGAGGCGGCCGGACTCGATGCGAGAGACGTCGAGCAGCTCGTCGACGAGCTTGGCCAGCTTCTGTGATTGGGCGTTGAGCACCTCGAGCTGCTCGACGTCGGCCTTCTGCTCGTCGAGCCACTCGGCCTCGGCTGGATGCCCGCGGGTTAGGCGGCGCTGCTTGCGGCGGAGGGACACCTGCAGGAAACCCGAGATGACGGTGAGCGGTGTCTTCAGCTCATGCGACGCCATCGAGAGGAACTGGCTCTTCAGGCGGTCCAGCTCCTTGAGCTGCTCGACGTGCTCTTCGGCGGCGCGGTGGAGCTCGGCAATCTGATCGTGCGCCTTCTGGAGGTCGGCGAGCCGCTGGCGGAGCACGTCGGTCGCCTCATCGACGCGCTGCTGCAGCCCCTGGTTGAGCTGCCGGATGGTCTCGTTGGCTTCCTGCAGCTCCGCCATGCGCCGGTGGAGCTGCTTGGTGAGGTGTCGCCGCTCGAGGCCGCGCGCGACGGTCGCCTTGAGCTCCTCGACGTCGCACGGCTTGACGAGATAGTCGTACGCCCCCTCGCGCAGGGCTTTGATGGCGGTCTCGAGGGAGGCGTAGCCGGTGAGCATGATGGCCACGGTCTCGGGCGACGTGCGCCGGATCTCCGACAGGATGGTGATGCCGTCGGTGTCGTCGAGGCGCAGGTCGGTGAGGACCAGGTCGAACTGGCGCTGGTTGAGGAGCGTGATGGCGTCCGCGCCGGTGGAGCGCGCCTCGACGTTGTAGCCGGTCATCTGCAAGACCGCCTGGAGGGTGACGAGCACGCTCTCGTCGTCGTCGACGACGAGCAACTCCGGCTTTTCGTTCCCCGGCTCCGGCGACGGCGCGAGCCCGCTGCCGCCGGCGGCTTCCACGACGCTAGGTGGTCGGGGCATTGGCAGGAGTGGCGCCGTCCGTGGCGGGTGCGGCGTCCGGAGGCGGGCCCTCGATGGGCAGTGTGATGGTGAACGTGGTGCCCTTCCCCGGACGGCTGCGCACCTTGATGTCCCCGCCGTGGCTGCGCACGATCCCGTTCGAGACCCACAGTCCCAAGCCCGTGCCCTTCTCCTGCTTGGTGGAGAAGAACGGCTCGAAGATGTGGGGCATGTTTTCCTCTTCGATCCCCTTGCCGGTGTCGCGTATCTGGATGTGGACCGCGCCGGAGCGGAGGAACTCGGGGTCGGCGTCGTGCGAGACGTGCGTGGAGACGTAGATGATGCCTCCGTTTGGCATGACCGTCTCGTGGCTGGCGTTGATCAGCATGTTCAGGATGACCTGCTTGATCTGGTCGGAGGAGCACATCACGGGTGGGAGCGATGGCTCGAGGCTGTTCTCAACGCGCACGCCCTTCTGCCTGAGACTGTTGGCGACGAGCGCCTCGGCCTCGTCGATCAGGCCGTTGATGTCGGCCAACGCCATGGCGGCCTGAGGGCGATAGAAGTCCAGCATGTGCTGGAGGATGCGTGAAACGCGCCCCGTCTCCTTGAAGGCGATCTGCAGAAAGCGATAGTTTGGGTCGGAGTCTGGAACGTTGTTGACGACGAGGTAGAGCGCGTTCTTGAGGGCCTCGAGCGGGTTGTTGATCTCGTGCGCGATCTGCGCCGCCATGCGCCCCTGCGCCGCGAGCTTCTCGGAGTCGAAGAGCGCCTGCTCGATGCGCCGCCGCTCGAGCTCCTTCAGCTCGGAGAGGTCGTTCATCAGGGCCACCATGCCGGTCACGCTGCCCAGCTCGTCGCGCACCTCGGTGCAGGTGACCCACATGGGCAGATCGCGCCCATCGTCGGGATCGGTCAGGACCAGCTCTCCGGTCTTGATCTGCGCTGGCTCCAGGCGCAGCTGCGCCAGGAACGACGTGAAGCGCGCGTCGTTGGAGAGCGCGATCTGGGCCGCGCGTGAATTGGACGCCAACGTGGGGGGCGTCGCCCCGTCGGGCTGGAAGAGGCGCGACGCCTCCCGGTTCATGCGGACGATCTGGTTGATGTTCTCGACGACGTCGATGACGACGATCGGGTTGGGAACCGAGCGGAGGATCTGGTCGAGGCGGTCGCGCTCGAGCCGAATCTCCTCGTCCGCCATCTGGAGCTGCTGGACGTTCTGCGAGAGCTGCTCGGTGGCGCGGCGCAGGTCGGTGACGTTCTTGAGCACGCACACCAGGCCGCGCATGCCCAGGCGGTAGTGCATCATCGGCGTCGTCAGGACGTCGAAGTACAGGTCGGTGCCCTCGATGGGGTCGACGAGCGTCAACTCGGTGTCCGCGACCTGACGGTTGGGGTTGTCGCCCTGTTCCAGGTTCCACGCTGAGACGGCGGCGGTGAACAGGAAGTTGTTCATGCGGATGGCGTGGCGCTTGGCCTCGCTGTCCTCCGCGCCGGCGCGGAAGAACTGCTCTGCGCGGACGTTCTGGTGCACGATGCTGTTCTGGTGGTCGACGACGAGCACCGGGTCGTCGACGGCGTTGATCATCCACCAGAGCCACTCATTCTCGATCGACGACTGCTCCGTGGAGGTCCGGAGCAGCTCGACGTCGGTGGCGCGGGCGAGGGCGACACCGGCCTGGTTGGCGAACGGCATCAGCCACTCGATGTCGTCCTCGGTGATGCGCTCTTCTTTGCTGAGCAACACCGCGCCCTGGGAGTAGATCTCACGCCCCTGCCACGTGGGGGGAGGACCGAACTCCGAGACGCCCGAGCGGAGCGGCGCGACGACGAACGAGGACATCCCGAGCTCGGCCAGCAGCGCGCGTGTGTTGTCGTCCAGCCGGGTGTCGGTCTCGACGCTCTCGACGCGCTGCGGTGTGCCTTCGAGGAGGGCGCGCACGATTGGGTTCTGCGGGTCGCCGAGCGAGACGTCGAGCGATTCGGC
>DASTZM010000019.1:0-7314 GCA_035764305.1 Chloroflexota bacterium
GACTGGGCACCGTGTTGCACGTCTGGACGGATGCCCCACCAGGAGTAATCGCCGCATAGACATCGGCGCCCGTGAACAGCTGGAAGGTGGCGCACCCCGTACCGGCGTCGGTCGGATCGATGCGCAGAACGTAGTCCCCTGTGCTGGGCAACGTCACCGCATCGTAGAAGTGGTCGCCCGTGCCGAAGCTGCCCAAGTAGTGGGCTGACTGATCGGGCCAGATGAGCGTGACTCCCGTGGTGGCTAGCGTACTGCCCGTTACCCACGCACTCACCTGCTGTCCCGCCGTGCCGGTGAAGGTCAGCCTCATGTTCTGGCCCGGCACCGTGTTGCAGATGCCCACGGCGGCGCCACCAGGCGTGATGCTGGCGGTCGCGTCCGGGGGCACGTCGTACAGCGTGAAGGTGGCGCAGCCCGTCGTGGTGGCGCTCGGGTCGATCGCGATTGCGTAGCCGCCGGTGGACGGGAGGGTCACCGTGTCGTAGAACCGGCTGCCGGTGCCGAAGGTGCCCAGGTACTGCGACGTCTGGTCCGGGCGGATCAGCGTGACGGCAGCGTCTGCCAGCGTGCTCGCGGTGACTTGCAGGCTGACCCGCTGACCGGCGGTGCCGCTGAAGGTCAGGCGCCCGTTCTGGTCCACCGTCTCCATACAGAGAGTCACCGGCGCGCCACCTGGGACGATCGTCGCCGTGGCGTCGGCCGGCGGCGTCGCCGTGGCGGTGCGCGTCGCCGTGGCCGTGCTCGTCGCAGTGGCCGTGCTCGTCGCAGTGGCCGTGCCGGATGGTGACGGCGAGGCCGTGCGCGTCGGGGTGCTCGTGCCGGTGGCAGTCGCCGTGGCAGACGCGGTGGTGGTCGGCGTCGAGGTGCCGGTGGATGTGCTCGTGGGTGTGGGCGACGCAGTTGTCGTCGCGGTGGCGGTGGGCGTCGCAGTTGTGGTGGCCGTGGCCGTCGCCGTCGGGGTGGGCGTCGTCGTCGACGTCGGCATCGTCGTCGACGTGGCCGTCGCCGTCGCCGTTGGGGTGGGAGTCGCCGTCGTCGTGGACGTGGGCGATGACGTGGGGGATGGCGTGGGCGATGGTGTGGGCGTGCTTGATCCCGTTTCGGTTGGGGTCGGCGTGGGCGTGCTGGTCACGGTGCCCGTCGCCGTGCTGGTGGGTGTGCGCGTCGGGGTGCTCGTGCCGGTGGCACTCGCGGTCGGCGTCGAGGAAACCGTGGGCGTGGCCGTTTCTGTGGGCGTGGGGGTGCTAGTCGACGTGGCGGTCGCGGTTTCGGTCGACGTACCGGTCGCCGTGGCTGCTGGAGTGTCAACCGGCGTGGCGGTCGGCGTAGGGGTGGGGGTCAGTGTTGGGGTGCTGGTTCGAGTCGCGGTCGGCGTACTGCTTGCGGTGGCCGTCGCCGTTGCGGTGGTCGACGCAGTCGCCGTCGGCGTACGTGTAGGCGTCTTCGTCGCGGTGGCGGTGGGCGCCAGGGTTGGCGTGACGGTGGCGGTGCGGCAGCTGGGGTTGCCATGGCCCTTAAGATCGCTGCCCCGCTGGGGGTGCTGCTCGTCGCAGACGTTGCTGCCAGCAGACCTGTCCGGCGCTTCCGCCTCGGCGGCCGAGCTACCAGCGAGTAGCACAGACGCCAAGACGACGATCGCCAGGGCCCCGATGTGCGACGCAGCCCTGCTGCTCATGGTGCACCTCCTATAACCTCAGAGCTGGCAGCGGGCACTGCTGAGGGAACGCCCGGTGTGGCGCCTCCGCAGACTTCAGTCGTGATCGTCGGAGAGCCCCAGCAGCGCAGGCGAAGCCACCCACGCTTCGATCCAGCTACGCCGCGATTCGCGGCCAGTCTCGGCACCACTTGCGTGCCCACCATCCGGAAAAACCCTGATACACCACCTCTGCACCACACCACAACGACTGCTCAACGCTGCGCCGAGGCCACGTCCTTGGCCGGGCGCGCCAGCCGGGCCGCGCGGTGAGCGGTGGGGGCAGGCATCCTCGCGGCTCCGGGTCGACCATGGTGGCAGCGCTACCTCACGAGCGGGCCCACCAGACTCATGACGACCACCGCGGCCATGCTCAGCGGCAGCGGCTAGGCGGTGATGTCAGTGAGGCTCGCCGATTCCCGCGCCTGATCGACTGTCTCGGCCCGACGCAGTCGGCGACCTCAGCCCGACGCCAATCCGACACGCGGCACTTGTAGACGCGCGGGAGCGGGTCGCTCTGCCGCGGTCGCGCCAGCCCGCTGGAGCCGCGCGCCCCAGCCGGCCAGCTGGGTGCCTAGCCACGCCAGCAACTGCTGGGACGTGCCCGGGCCAGGCGCGGGCTGCGCGTGCCGCGCCTGCTGCGCCAAGCGTGCGAGCCGCCATTGAGCCGCCTCGCGGCGCAGCTCGTCGCCGCGGCGGTCAGCTTCAATCTCCAACTCAAGCAGGCTGATCATGGATGCACCTCCGGTACACCGGTCATCATGGCCGTTCTGGCGCGCACAAGCACTACCGGCGGACTGACGACTCGCTGACAAACTCTCGACCGCTTCTCTACGCCGCCACCGGGTCGTGGCACGGCGGCGGGAGTAGACTGGCGGTGCCTGTCGTCGTGGGCATGTCGCGCCGCCCGGGATGCCACGCGCCGAAGGCATGCGCACCGTACCCGCGGAGCGCCGCAGGAGGAACCGTGGCAAACGCCGCTGCGCCGAGGAGGGACACGCTCCTCGCCGGCCGCTACCTGCTCCAGGAGGAAATTGGCAGCGGCGGCATGGGCGCTGTCTACCGCGCCACCGATCTACGCACCGGCGGCCCCGTCGCCGTCAAGCTCCTGCATCCCGCCTACGCGCGCAGCGCCACCTACCGCGAGCGCCTGCGGCGCGAGGCCCAGATCGCCGCGTCGCTCACGTCGCCCCGCGTCGTGCGGATCGTCGACTTCGACGAGCATGAGGGAGCGCCATTCCTCGTAGAGGAGCTCGTCGCGGGCGAGACACTGGGCGAGCGCCTGGCGCGCACAGGAAAGCTGCCGCTCGCCGAGGCGCTCACGATTGCGCGAGAGGTGGCATGTGCACTGGCCGGGGCGCACGCGCTCGGCATCGTCCACCGCGATCTCAAGTTGGACAACGTCAAGCTCGTCGATGGGCAGGTGAAGGTGTTGGACTTCGGCATCGCCCGCGCCGACGGCATTCCCGGCCTGACCGGAACCGACTCCTGGGTGGGGACGGTCGAGTACGTGGCTCCCGAGCGCGCGCAGGGCGCCGGCGACATCCGCTCGGATCTCTATTCGCTCGGCGTGATCCTCTTTACGCTCGTCGTGGGGCGCTTACCGTTCGATGGGCCGACGCCGCTGGCGATCTTGCGCCGGCACGAATTCGAGGCGCCGCCCGTCCCTGCGGATCTCCCACGGTCGGTGCGCGTCGTGCTGGCGCGGTGTCTGGCCAAGGATCCAAACGACCGGTACCCGTCGCCAACTGAGCTGATCGCCGGTCTGGACGAAGCCCTGTACCACGTGGGTGGACCCGACCCACCGGCGGCGCGCTTCGCGGAGACCGCTGTCTGGCACGGCGACGCGTTCTGTATGGCGCCCACGCCGCGGCTGGTTCCGCCAAACAATCTGCCCCTGCCAGTCACGAGCTTCATCGGCCGGCAGCGAGAGCGGGCCGCGCTGGCTGAGCGGTTGACTGACGTGCGGGCGCTGACGCTGACCGGTCCGGGCGGGGTGGGGAAGACGCGCCTGGCGTTGGAGGTGGCCACGGCGGCGAGCGACCTGCACCGCGACGGCGCGTGGCTGGTCCCCTTGGCGGCACTGCCGGATCCCGCGCTGGTGACGCAGGCGATTGCCGATGCGCTCGGGGTCAGGGAGGCGCCCGGGCGGGAGCTGGCCGCGACGCTGGCGGAGTGGCTGCGGCCGCGGCACCTGCTGCTTGTGCTCGACAACTGCGAGCACGTGATCCACGCGTGCGCGACGATCGTGGACGCGCTCCTGCAGACATGTCCGCACCTGCGCGTGCTGGCGGCGAGCCGGGAGCCGCTGGGCATAGGCGGGGAGGTGGTGTGGGCGGTCCCGCCGCTGGTCGTGCAGTCTGAGGCGGTCGAGCTGTTCACAGCCCGCGCGGCGGCGGCGTTGCCAGGCTTTCGGATTGCACCGGACGAGGCTCCGCTCGTTACCGAGATCGTGCGGCGTCTTGACGGCCTGCCGCTGGCGATCGAGCTGGCGGCGGCGCGCGTAAAGGTCCTGTCGCTCCCGGAGATCCTGAACCGTCTGAGCGACCGCTTCGGCCTCCTGACGACGGGGACGCGCGTTGCGCTTCCCCGCCACCAGACGCTGCGGGCGGCACTGGACTGGAGCTATGACCTCCTGCCGGAGGCCGAGCGCGTGCTCTTCCGGCGCCTGGGGGTGTTCGCGCGGGGATTCACGCTGGAGGCGGCGGAGGCGGTACTTCCAGAAGCCGGGGAAGCGGTGCTGGACGGGTTGGCGGCGCTGGTGGACAAGAGCCTGCTGGCGCACGAGACGGCGGTGGACGGAAGCTCGCGCTTCACCATGCTGCAGACGGTTCGCGAGTATGCGCTGGAGCACCTGCGCCACAACGGCGAGGAGGAAGCCGTGGCGCTCCGGCACCTGGAGCACTGCGTACGTCTGGTCGAGAAGGCGGAACCTGGCCTGCGCGGACGCGAGCAGTTGGAGTGGCTGGCCGTGCTCGATCGGGAGCACGAGAATCTGCGGGCGGTGCTGGACTGGTGCGCCGACGGGTCGGCTTCACCACCCAGCGCGGCCGGACGCGGCCTCCGTCTGGCGGCGGCACTGGGTTGGTACTGGTACCTGCGCGGGCAGCGCAACGACGGCTACCGACGACTAGCGAAACTGCTTCAGCGCACAGCCGCGGCGGATCCGTCTGGGGAGGATGCGACGCCGAGCACGCGCGCCATGGCGCGCGCGCTGGCGGCCTACCTTGCCTTCTGGGGGCCCGACCCGGCGCGCGTGATACCTCTGGCGGAGCACGCGTGCCGGCAAGCACGCGCCGGCGGAGATGCGCTCGTCCTGGCGTGGTGCCTGCTCTACCGCGCGGCGGTCGAGCCGCGTGGGGCCGACGCGGCGCAATCGGTCGCGCGCTGGGAGGAGGCGCTCGGCCTGTTCCGCGCCGCGGGTGCGACGTGGGGGGCAGCGCTTTGCCTGGCCTGGCTGGGGCGCTATGCCATTCGCGCCGGGGAGTGGGAGCGCGCGCGGCGACATCTTGAGGAGAGCCACGCGCTGTTCCAGAAGCTGGGTGACCGGTGGGGTAGAGCGCTCGCGGTGTCCCGTCTGGCGAGCGTGGCGGAGCAGGCGGGCGACTCCGCGGGCGCCGAGCGCTACCTGGAGGAACAGCAGGCGCTGGCACGCGACTTGGGACACCGGGGCGCCGTTGCCGGTGGCCTGAACCGCCTGGCGGGGCTGAGCTTGCGACGGGGCGACGTCGCTCAGGCCGCCGACCGGTTTGAGCAGAGCATCGCGCTGTTTCGCGCGATTGGCGAGAGCCGTTCCACGGCGGCGCCGCTGCGCCAGCTGGCGCGGCTGGTGGCCCACCAGGGTGACTACGCGCGGGCGGAAGAGCTCCTGCGCGAGAGCCTGCGGGTGTGGCAGGGGCAGGACGGGGTGATGGGGCCGATCCGCAGCCTCCTGGTCGGCGCGGAGATGGCGCTGCTGCAGGGGAAGCGAGAGCGAGCGGCGCGGCTGCTCGCGGCGGCTGAGGCGGAGATTGCGCGGTCCCGCACCGAGCTAGGAGCGGCGCTGGCGGCGGCGCTGCAGCGAGAGGCGGGAGTGGTGCGCCGCGCGATCGCCGGCGCGCGGGATGGGGCACCCCCGGGCGGCCCACCAATGGGGCTGGCGGACGCGATGGCCTATGCGCTCGAAGCGGCTGCCTAGGCGGCGAGGCGGTAGCCAACCCTTGGGACGGTCTGGACATAGCGCGGCCGCACGAGGCTGGGCTCGAGCTTTTCCTTGACGCGATGCACCAGACGGTGCAGCATGTTGGGGTCCCACATGTCGCGACCCCAGATGGTGTCGCCCAACTCCTGCCGGGTGCAGACCCGCGGCCGGTGCTGGTAGAGGTAGCGCAGCAGGTCGAACTCCTGGACCGATAGGGGCCGCGCAAGCGGCCGGCCTCCGACGAAGACCTCATGCGTGCCCGCCTCGAGGTACAACGCATCGTCGCGGGAGGCCGGGGGTGGTGGGGCCGAGGACGGCGCGGCGAGGGCGCGGCTGAACAGCAGGGTGCGAGTTGGCGCGTCACGGACGTGGCTGGCGCGGCAGCGGATGGTGGCGTCGCCCACGGCGATCACGTCGCCCTCGCTCAGCGCGGCGCGGCCGTAGACGCGCTCGCCGTTGAGCAGCGACCCGTTGCGGCTACCCAGGTCGAAGAGCGTGGCTGCACCGTCGTGCCACTCGATGCGTAAGTGAAAGCGGGAGACGTAAGGACTGTCGACGCGGATCGTGTTGTCGGCATCGCGTCCCACCGTGAGTGTGGGCTGGCCCGGTCCGACCTCAAACGTGCACTCGGTGCCCGATGACTCGTGCACCATGAGCGTCCACGTGGGCGGCTGGACGGGCGGCTCAGCGGGCGGCACCGGGCGGATCGGGGGCGACCTTGTATTCGACGACGTGGGCATCGAGGTAATCCTGCCCGAGGTTCTTGGCCATGGCGACGCGGTGGTGGCCGTCGACGACGTAGTACTCGGTCCTCTCGACCGGACCTCCGGCCCCGCGCGGGTCGGGCCGCGTGAGCCTGGCCTTGTAGACCTCGATGGGCGGCAGGACCTTGCCCTCCTGCATCGCCCGGCCGATGCGCTTGAAGCGGGCGGTCATGGCGGGGCCGGTGCGGTAGAAGAAGTCCGAGCGCAGGTTCTGGGCGCGCCCGACGCTGCCGACGACCTTGGCGGTGGGGATGGTGTGCATGCCGCGCTCGACGCGCGACTGGATGCCGGCGCGCTCGACCTCCTGCTCGAAGCTCTTCACCGGGCCATGGCGGGGCGGTGTGAGGAAGCCGAGGATGCGCCGCAGGACCGGAAGCAAGCGCCGGGACATGTGACCCTCCCGCGCCGGAACGGCGAAGCTCGCCCATCCGCGCGCGACGAGCCGAGAATACTGCGCCGGGCGTGCCGGGGCATCAGGGTTTTCCCCTACGGCGCTGCTGCCGCACAGCGTTACCTGGAGGCCGGCGCACGGGCCGATCGTCGTCTCGAAGCGCCAGCGTCTCGGCCCGCCGCTGAGACGCTACCGCGGTGGTGGGGCACGTGCGTATCGCGCACCGGCGGGACCGGGGCCTGCACCGTCGGCCTCTGCGCCGGGAACGATGCGGGGATCTGCGTCC
>DASTZM010000020.1:0-4781 GCA_035764305.1 Chloroflexota bacterium
GTCGAGTTCTGCCACCAAGTCGGCCTCAACTACGTCAGCTGCAGCCCGTTCCGCGTACCAATCGCCCGCCTCGCCGCCGCCCAGGCAGCCCTACAGACCGGCGAACGCGACCGGTAGATCGCGTCGACGGGGTCGGTCAAACGTCCTAGAATGACGTATGGCCGACCCTGTCATCGACGACGTCAAGTCGCGGGTCGACATAACCGAGCTGGTGGGCCAGCGCGTACAGCTCAAGCGCGCGGGCAAGTACTTCAAGGGGCTGTGCCCGTTCCACCAGGAGAAGACGCCTTCTTTCTACGTCTACCCCGACCAGGGGACCTACCACTGCTACGGCTGCGGCAAGGGCGGTGACGTATTCACCTGGCTGCAGGAGACCGAGCACCTGGAGTTTGGCGAGGCGCTGCGCCGTCTGGCCGACCGCGCCGGCGTCGCGCTACCGGAACGTGCGGCGCGTAAGCCGGACCCCGAGCAGACCGCCGCCGCAGACGCCCTGACTGAGGCGGCTGCCTGGTACCACGAGCAGCTCCTCGCTTCGCCGGATGCACAGCGCGCGCGCGCGTACCTCGAACGGCGTGGGCTGCAGTCGGAGACGGTGCGGCGCTTCCAGCTCGGCTGGGCACCGGATCGTCGGGACCAGGTCGTCATCTGCCTGCGCGGCAAGGGCTTCTCCGACAAGCAGCTGGTGGACGCCGGCATCGTGCGCGAGACCGAACGCGGGCTGGCGGACTACATGGGTGGCCGGGTGGTCTTCCCCATCCGCGACGCCGAGGGGCGAACGCGCGGCTTTGGCGGACGCACCCTGGGCGACAACCAGCCGAAGTACCTCAACTCGCCGCAGACGGCCTTTTTCGACAAGAGTGCGACGCTGTACGGCCTCGACCTGGCGCGCCCGTCGATCAGGCGCGACGGCGTCGCGGTGATCGTGGAGGGGTACATGGACGTGGTCGTTCCCCATCAGGAGGGGTTCACCAACGTCGTCGCGTCACTTGGCACAGCGCTGACCGAGCGGCAGCTGGAGCTGATCAAGCGGAGCGCGCCGACGATCGTGCTCGCGCTCGACTCGGACGCCGCGGGGCAGGCGGCGACGCTCCGTGGGCTGGAGGTCGCGCGCCTGGCGCTTAGTGAGGCGCGCCGGCCGGTGCCGGGCCGCGCGTCTCGCACGGGCTTCCTGCAAGGCCAGTCGGCGCAGCTCAAGATTGCGGTCATCACAGGGGGGAAGGACCCCGATGAGATCGTGCGCGAGGACCCCGAGGCGTGGCGGACCATCGTCGCGTCGGCGGTCCCCATGGTCGACCACAAGATCGAAGTCACGCTTAGCGGTGTAGACCTCCGAGACCCGGCGGCGAAGTCCGCGGCAGTGCAGGAGCTGTCGCGCTTCTTGGTGCAGGTCTCCGATCCGATCGAGTGGGCGCACTACGTGGACGTGGTGGCGCACCGGCTGCGCACGGATGTGCGGGCGGTCCGCGCGGAGATCGATCGCGCGGCGCGTGCGATCCGCGGCGAGGAGCGACGCCGGGCGGCACAGGCGCGCGACCGCTCTGACTCCAGCCCGCCCGCGGAGGGAGAGCGACCTGCGCCCCGGCTGACAGGTGATGCCGCACGCGGCTCGAGTGAGGGCGCCACACCGGGCGAGGACTTGACGGAGGAGCAGCTTGTGGCGCTGCTGGCGCTCGAGCCGCAACTGATGCGGCGGCTGCCGGCGCGGCTGACCCCGGAGGACTTCCGCCGCCCGGAATGCCGTGAGCTGTACCGCGCGGTGTTGAGCCAAGATGAAGGGCGCATGCCGATGGACGGTTGGCTGCAGGACTACCATGACGGGCTGCTGCGTCGCGCGCGGCGCCAGCCGCCGCAGAGCGATTCCCAGATGGAGGCAGCCGTAGCGGACATGGTGCGGCGCATCCGGGAGCGCAACCTGAGGCAGCGCGTGATCGAGACCGAGTATCTGCTGCGCGAGGCAGGCACGAGCGACGAGGTCGAGGCGCTGAAACAACAGGTCGGTCAGCTGACTAGCCAATTACTCCGGGTTCAGCTCGAACGGAGTCGCGCGTCGCTCTATACTTCGCAACCGGCCAGCTAGCCGCGCTAGCGCGGGCCGCTCGCGAGAACCCCTGCCAAAAGCCTCCCGGTGCCAGTAGTGCAGACCGCCCCAGTGGCCACAGTCGCGACCGCCCCCGATCCTGCCAAACCCGATAAGCAGGACGCGCGCATCGCACGCCTGCTCGAGCGCGCCAAGCGGCAGAAGTCGCTCACTCAGGAAGAGCTGGTCCGCGAGTTCCCGGCGGCCGAGCGCGATATCGAGCTGTTCGACCACCTCTATGCGCTCTTCCAGGACGAAGGCGTAGAGATCACTCTGGCCGAGGAGAAGGCGGTGGAGATCGCCGCCGCCGCCGAAGAGGCGCCGAGTCCGGAGGACATGGCGCAGGCGCTGCGCGAGCTGGAGAACAGCGCGCTCGACGATCCGGTGCGCATGTACCTGCGCGAGATCGGCAAGGTGCCGCTGCTGACAGGCGCGCAGGAGGTGACCATCTCCAAGCGCATGGAGGCGGGTCTCAAGGCGTTGGAGGCCGCGAAAGACGTGACCCTCACCGCCAAGGAGATCGTCGCGCTCGAGGTGCTGGCCGCCGACGGCGAGCTGGCGCGGCGGCAGCTGATCGAGGCGAACCTGCGCCTGGTGGTGAGCGTCGCCAAGCGGTACATCGGACGTGGGATGAACCTGCTGGACCTGATCCAGGAAGGGAACATCGGCCTGATCCGTGCCGTCGAGAAGTTCGACTACACCAAGGGCTACAAGTTCAGCACCTACGCCACGTGGTGGATCCGGCAGGCGATCACGCGCGCCATCGCCGACCAGGCGCGCACGATTCGCATCCCGGTCCACATGGTGGAGACGATCAACAAGCTGATCCGGATCTCGCGCAAGCTCCTACAGGAAAAGGGACGAGACGCGACCTTCGAGGAGATTGGCCTGGAGATGGGGATCCCGGCGGAGAAGGTGCGGGACATCCTGAAGATCTCCCAGGAGCCCGTGTCGCTCGAGAGCCCGATCGGCGAGGAAGAGGACTCGGCGCTGGCCGACTTCATCCCCGACGACTCGGCGCTGGCTCCGGCCGAAGCGGCGTCTCAGGAGATGCTGCGCGAGCAGGTGGACAACGTGCTCGACACCCTGTCCACGCGCGAGAAGGAAGTGCTCCGGCTGCGCTTCGGTCTGGTGGACGGACGGAACCGGACGCTCGAGGAGGTGGGGAAGGAGTTCAACGTGACCCGCGAGCGCATCCGCCAGATCGAGGCGAAAGCGCTGCGGAAGCTGCGTCACCCCACCCGCAGCCGCAAGCTGAAGGACTACCTGGACTAAGGCTCCTCGACCAGGATTCGAACCTGGAACCTACCGGTTAACAGCCGGCCGCTCTACCGTTGAGCTATCGAGGAATACGCCGCAAGTCTACCAAGGTCGACGCTCAGTCCCGGCGCCGAAATGCCCCCATCAGGAAGCCGAGCGCCATGCTTGCGGCGGCGATCAGCGGGACGTCGAGGTGGATGTCCTTCTTCTCGGCGGCGTCTCTGGGCTCGGGCTGGCGCTGCCACGCAGCGTGCACCACGGGCTTCTCGCCGACGCGCGGGCTGCCGGCCACCTTGGTCACCGGTGGGACGCTGGGGGCGCCGGAGCCCTCGACGGTAATCGGCTCAGCCTTGTCTTGATCGGCGTAGTGTCCGCCGCCCACCTGCGGCGCGAACTTGGGCGTCGGCTGCTCGCCCGGTGGGGAGACGACCTCCATCTCCTTGTCGATGGGGAAATGGCGGCGCTCCTTGGCGATGGCGTAGCACAGCTCGGCGCCGATCAGAATGATGATGCTGGCGATGTAGATCCAGAAGAGCAGCGCCATCGCCGCGCCGATAGGGCCGTAGCCGCTGATCATATTGTTGCGCTCGAGATAGAAGGCAAGCGCCCGTCGAGTCACCTCCCAGATGACGGCAGTGATCAGCGCCGCGGGCAGGATGTCCATCACCGCCAGCTTGCGCTGTGGGGCGAAGCGGTAGAGCACGAAGAAGACACCGGCCATGGTCAGCAGGCTGAGCAGCGAGATGACGGCCTGCCACAGAGTGACGCTGCCGGGGATGGCTCCAGTGAAGCTGGCGATGAGGTTGACGGCCGCGGTGGCGCCAAAGCTCGAGAGCGCCACACCGCCAATGCCGGCGACCATCGCGAGCGCGAAGAGGTTCCCCTTCAGAAACGAGCGCGGCTTGCTGACGCCCCAGATCTCGTTGATGTTCTGGTCGATGACTTTGAACCAGCCGAGGGCGCCCCAGAGCAGCGCCAGGATGCCGACGCCCGCGGCCGTGCCACGCGCCGTGATGACGCCTTCGATGACCTCGCGGAGCTTGTCCTGGCCCTGGGGCAGCAATCCGACAATGACGTTGACGATCTGCTCCTGCGCGGCGGCGCTGTTGTTCATGACGATGCCCGCCACCGACATGAAGAGCAGGAACAGCGGGAAGAGTGAGAACACGCCGTAGTAGGTCATCGCGGCGGCGTTCTCGGTGACGCGGTCCTTCTTGAAGCCGCTGAAAACCGTCTCTGCGACGCGGAACCAGGCGTGGCGCTCCATCTCGGCGCGCGTCGCAGCGAGACGCTCCTTTAGTCCGTCGAGCTGCCCCTTCCTGGGGGTCTTGTCGTCGACCTGGGGTGCGTCGCTGTGCTCTTGCTCCGAGGCACGGACGAGGCGCAGGTGGGAGCGGCGCCCGGCGCGCGCCTCCTCGCTCTCTGAGATGTCAGGGGCGGCGTC
>DASTZM010000021.1:0-2490 GCA_035764305.1 Chloroflexota bacterium
CTGGGAGCGCGCCGCGATGGACCTCGCCGCCAGCGTCGCGCGGCGCATGGGCTTCCCTCCTGACCGCGTGGACGACATCAAGACCGCCGTCTCGGAAGCGACCACAAACGCCATCGAGCACGGCAACAAGGGCGCGACCGAGCAGAAGGTCCTCGTCGTCCTGGCGCCCGAGGGCGAGCGGCTCGAGATCGCCGTGAAGGACCGGTCCTCTACCCCGTTCCCCGCGGCGAGCGCGGCGTCACCACGCATCGAAGATAAGCTGGCGGGTCTCTCCAACTCCCGCGGGTGGGGCATGTTCCTTATTAAGGAGCTCGTGGACGAGGTCGAGTTCTCTTCGACCGGCAACGGCAACCAGGTGCGCATGGTCGTTCACCTGCGGCCGCCGAAGGACACCCACACGACATAACCCCGGAGCGCGACCACATGCCCAACCAGACCAGCGCGACACTTCGCGAGCTGCCACCCCTGACGGTCATCGACCTTGGCGGCGAAGTGACCACGTTCGCCGAGGACGCGGTGAACGGCGCCTACAAGCAGGCCAGCGACCAGGGCGCCAAACACATCCTGCTCAACTTCAAGGACGTCGAGTACATCAACAGCGCTGGGATCTCGGTCATCATCGGGCTGCTCACCGAGGCCCGTAAGAGCGACCAGACGTTGATGATCACCGGCCTCACGCCCCACTACACCAAGATCTTCCAGATGATGGGCCTCTCCCAATACGCGCCGCTCTTCGACACCGAAGATGCCGCGCGGCAGGCAGCCGGGGCGTAGCGCGCGGTCCCGCCACCCCTTGACAGTCGCCACGTCGCCTCAGGCCGCCACCGCCATCGCCCCGACCGCGCTGGAGCAGCGCGTCTTCCAGCTGGAGACGCTGTACGAGATCGGGCGCGAGTGCGCGCGCGTCGAGCGCCTCGACGACGCGCTCCACATCGTGCTCTCGATGGTGATGGGCGCGTTCGGCGCCACCGCCGGCCGCATCGAGCTGCGAGACGCGCGCGGCGCGGAGATCGCGTCCCTCCGGCGCGGCGCTCCAATCGACGGTGAGCCGGCGGTCTCGCTCTCATTCGCGGTGGAAGGGAGCCGCACCGGTACGCTCGCGCTCGGCACGCGCCTGTCCGGCGAGCCGTATGCCGCCGACGAGCGTTCCCTGCTCGAGACCATCGCCGCCAACGCCGCCGTCCACCTCGGGCGCATCGCCCTCCTCGCCACGCTCCAGCTCACCGCCGCCGAGCTCGCCCGCAAGGTCAAGGCGCTCGCCGTCGTCAACGAGATCACCCTCGGCATCGCCAGCCGCCCCGGCCAGGTGCGCCTGCGCCGCTTCCTCTGCGAGAAAGTCGCTGCCGCTCTCGACGCCGACGTCACCTTCTCCGACGAGGACGCCGGCCCATCAGATGTCGACGGCTCCCACGTGCTCACCGTCACCGTGCGCTACGGGGACGTCCCACTCGGCATCCTTCACCTGCGCCGCACGCCCGCGGCTGCCGCCTTCGACGACGAGGATCGCGCCCTCCTCACGCTCCTTGCCAACGAAGTCGCCGTCGTCCTCGAGAACGCGCGCCTCTTCGACACCTTCCTCACGCAGCAGCAGGAGCAGTTCCGTCTGCGCGGCGTGCTCGAGCAGTACCTCGCCCCCTCCGTCGCCGAGCGCCTCATCGCCGGCGATATCGGCCCTCCCCTCAAGGGGAAGCACTGCCCCATGTCCCTCGTCCGCGTCGACGTCCGCAACAGCACCGAGCTCGTCCGTTCACTCGACGTCGACGAGATGGTCGACCTCATGAACCAGCTCATCGGGCGCATGGTCGACGTGCTCTTCCGCTATGAGGCAACCATCGATCGTTACGACGGCGACGCCGTGATCGGCTTCTTCGGCGCCCCCGAGGCGCATGACGACGATCCCGTCCGCGCCGTGCGCACCGGCCTGTCGATGCTCCGCTCGTTCGACGTGCTGCGCGCCGAGTGGGAGACGCGCTACACCCTCCCGGACAACCTCGGCATCGGCGTCGGCATCGCCACCGGCGACGTCGTGGTGGGCAACATCGGCTCGACCAAGCGTCTGCACTACACCACCAGCGGCCTCATCGCCAATCTCGCCGCGCGCCTGATGGCCAAGGCCCCGCGCGGCCACGTCCTGATGGACGAGTGCACCTGGCGCACCGTCCAGGACCCATTCGACTTCCCCCCAGCGCTGCGCGCTCGCCGACCACGCTATCTCCGGGCCAAGGGCTTCGCCCAGCTCGTTCCCGTCTACCGCCTCCGGCCCGGCGACCTGCCCCACCTGATGCACTAGACGCGGACGGGCGGCCCCGCCGCCCTATACTGCCAGCCAACTGTGGTCGCAACCCAGCCGCCGCGCACCACACCCGCCGGCCACCGCGCCGAGATCGGCCCGGAAGGGCTCGATGTCCTGGCGCGCGTCGGGCTGTTCCGCGGTGTCACCCGGGAAGAGCTTGCGCCGCTCGCCGCCGCGCTCCGCCGCCGGCGCTACCC
>DASTZM010000022.1:0-3041 GCA_035764305.1 Chloroflexota bacterium
GGTGCGCTTCAGTCTGGGCGCGGAGTGGGACGCGCTGCGCGCCATCAACGAGCGCTACTCAGGAACCGACGAGGCGTCCAGCCCCGAGGTACGCACGCTGGGGCTGCTGCGCGCCCACCTCGAGCACGCCGCCGTCGACGAGGTCCTCCAGGAAGGCCTGCACGCCTACCTGGCCGACGTGCAGCAGCGCATCGCGTCGGTCTCCGACCACGTCACGCGCCGCTACCTGCGCGACGAGCCGCCACCCCGCCTCGTCGCCGCCGCGCGCGCCGCGATGATCATGGCCGCCCAGCAGCAACAGCAGCAGTAAGGTCATGCGAGTTCTCGTCGAGCACAAGACCCGCCTCGACTACGACGGCGAAGTGTCCGAGGGCGTGATGGATGTGCGCCTGGGTCCGCTGACCGACGGCCACCAGCGCTGGGAACGCCACGACCTGCGCGTCGCCCCCTCCGGCACCATGCGGCGCTACGTCGACGGGTTTGGCAACGAGGCACACCTGATCACCATCCCCCGCGCCCACACCTTCGTCGAGCTCGTCGCGGCCGGGATCGTCGAGACGCTCATCCCCAACCCCTTCGCCCCTCCCGCCGTGCCGCCGCGCGGTCTGACCTCCGCCGAGCGCTTCGATTACCTGAGTCCCTCTAGGCTGGTCGCCCTCGGCGACGACGTGCGCCGCCTGGCTGAGCCCCACCGTCCGGCGTCCCCCGAGGACGCCTTCCAGTCCGCCGCCGCGCTGACCAAGCTGATCTACGAGGGCTTCGAGTACGAGAAGGACGTCACCAACGTGGGCACGACCGTGCCCGAGGTGCTGTCCTGCCGGCGCGGGGTGTGCCAGGACTTCGCCCACGTCCTGCTCGCACTGTGCCGCGCGCTGGAGATCCCCGCACGCTACGTCAGCGGCTACCTGGTGATGGATACCGACGCGCCATCCTCGCCGGACAGCCCCTCGCGCGGCGCCGGCGCGTCCCACGCCTGGGTGGACGCGTGGACGCCCACCCACGGCTGGCGGGGATTCGACCCAACCAACAACGTCCTGGCCAGCGAGCGCCACGTCAAGATGGCCATCGGTCGCGACTACGCCGACGTGCCCCCCAACCGGGGAGTCTTCCGGGGCAGCGCGCAAGAGAAGCTCACCGTCGAGGTCACGACGAAGATCCTGGACTGACCCACTCGGGATATCCTTTCGGCCAGAAGGACATCGCACGCATGGCTATCGCCGCACCACCGCGTCTCGACGTCGATCTCCAGCGCTTCGAGGAAGACGGCTACCTCCTGATCGAGGACGTCTTCGACCCCGTCAACGACCTCGACCCCGTGGTGCGCGAGTACACCGCCAAGCTCGACCAGGTCGCCGCCGAATGGCACGCCGCCGGCAAGCTCCCCAGCACCTGCGCCGACCTCCCCTTCACGCAGCGCTTCGCGCGCATCCTCAACGCCATGGGCTCGGCCGGCTACCGGCCGTTTGACATCTGCCTCTCCGGCAAGATCTCCGATGCCGAGCCGATGGAGCGGTCGATGCACCTCGGCCCCGCCGTCTTCGACCTGATCACCCACCCGCGCCTGCTCGACGTCGTCGAGCAGTTGATCGGCGGCGAGATCCTCTCCAACCCCATCCAGCACGTGCGCATCAAGCCGCCCGAATCGATGCTCGACGAGTCCCTCTACAAGCGCAACACGATGGTCAGCGCCGTCGAGTGGCACCAGGACCAGGGCGTCGCGCTGCCCGAGGTCGACGCGACCGAGATGCTCACCGTCTGGTTCCCGGTGGGCGAAGCGACGATCGAGAACGGCTGCCTGTGCGTCATCCCCGGCTCCCACAAGAACGGGCTGCTCCTGCACTGCCCCTCCAAGCCCGGTCAGGCGTTCGACCTGCGCATCCCGGAGGAGGTGCGCGGCGCGGGCGGCTTCCCCGTCGAGATGAAGCGCGGCAGCGCCATCTTCTTCCACCGGCGCACCATCCACTCGTCGCTCAGTAACAAGAGCGACGGCGTGCGCTGGTCGTTCGACCTGCGCTACCAGCCCGTCGGCCAGCCCACCGGCCGCCCCTGGTTTCCCGCGTTCGTCGCTCGCAGCCGGCGCGACCCATCCAGCGAGATCCACGACTGGCGCGAGTGGGCGCGTCTGTGGGAAGAGACCCGCAACCGCCTGGCGACCGACCCCAGCGCCATGAAGCCGCGCCGCTGGACCGGCACCGAGCCCCAGTGCGCGTAACCGACTACGATCGCTTCAGCATCGTCGCCTTCGCCCCGCCCGACGTCCGCGAGCGCGTCGACGCCCTGCGCCGCCAGCTTCCGCCCAGCGGCCGGCCAATCATGCAGGCCCACGTCACGCTCAAGGGCACTTTCGTCGAGCCGTACGACCTCGACGTAATCGTCTCCGCCATCGAGCGCACCTGCGCCGCGGCCGAGCCCTTCCGCCTGACCACCACCGGCATCCGCGTCTTCACGCGCGAGGGAGGCGGCGTCGGACTCGCCATTCAGGAGGTCGAGCCTTTCTTCACTCTCCACCGCCGGCTCGCGGCCGACCTGCAGCCGCTCTGCCGCACGATCTACGAAGCCGAGCTGACCGGCGACTTCCACCCCCACCTCACCATCGTCCAGCAGCTCCCCGCCAACGCCATCGACCCCGCCCGCGCCGCCGTCGAAGCCGCGGATCTCCACATCGACTTCGCCGCCGAAGAAGCCTCCCTCGTCGGCCGGCGCAACGGCCAGGTGTGGGAGACGCTGCGAGCCTTCCCAATCGGCAGTCGATAACCCCGGTAGCTCCCTGCGTATCCCGTACAGTACGGCCCCTATGGAGCGCGTGAAGTACGCCGCCGTGGGATGCGGCGGTATGGGGCGGCGCCACCTCAACGGGGCGGCGGCGCTCAAGCAGTCGTCGCAGTACAACCTGGAGTTGATCGCCGTCTGCGACCTCAACCAGGAGAACGCCAACTACCTCGCCGACGAGGCCGAGCAGCTGCTGGGCGCGCGGCCAAAAGTCTTCTCCAGCATCGAGCAGATGGCCCGCGACGTACCCGACCTGCGCGCCGCCGACGTCA
>DASTZM010000023.1:0-5824 GCA_035764305.1 Chloroflexota bacterium
CGTCTACGTCGCGGACACGTTCAACGACCGGGTGCAGCGCCTGTCCCCCGCCGGCCGAGCGCGCGGGCAGTGGCCGCCGCGCGACGCGTGGGTACCGGACGGGACCCTGCCCGGCCACTTCGACGACCCCCGCGGCATCGCCGTCGCCCCGGACGGTGCGCTCGTCGTCACCGACCACTGGAACAACCGCATCCAGCGGCTGCCGCGTGCGGGCCGCCGCCGCACGGTCAGAGGGTGGCGCAGACCCCTGCGCAAGCTGCGGCGTGGTTCTCCGCGGCCCTCGGAGCGGCCGAGATCGCCCCCCACTACGGGGGCTGAAACGCACGGGGTGCAGGGCGCGGCGTTATCGGACCCACTCGCGGGCCGAGCCATCCAGCGCCAAGCGCGGAAGAAGCGTGGATATCTGCGCATCCCGGCGCACCGTGTTGCTGCTTGTCGGTCATCGCCCGAGAGGGACCGGGCGATTCGGTGGATCCATGCGCAGCACGCGAGGGTCATTCGCGGCGGCGCACAGCGAGTCGACCGGCACCTCCGCGCCGAAGTAGTGGCCGCCGCCGTACTGCGAGGTCGAGGGCGAGACGGAGAGCCGGGCGATGCCGTGGGCGCGGGCCCATCCGCCGGCCGCCGCGGCGTCGGTGTCCCTGGCGAGCTCTCCCTCGACGGGGACGCGTCCGTCGCGGAGCTCCAGGCCGGCGGAGCGGGCGAATGCGCCGGGGTCGGGATCCTGCAGGAGCTGGTTGAGCGCGTTGTTGACCAGGCCGCGGCAGCGCCCCTCGCGCGCGGCGCGCCCGAGCTCCTCCGGGGTCGCGGCCTGGGCCGCCACCACGAGCTCGGGCGACGGCGCGTGCACCTTCGCGACGCGCGCGTCGTTCGCGAGGCCGCAGAGCGTGGCCAGCGGCGCGACGGCGAGCATGCCCTTGGGTCCGTCGCGCATGCGCACGTCTAGCCGGTGGCGCGCGGCCAGGTCGCCCTCGGGCGCGAAGAGCACGACGAAGACCCACACCGCCCCGCGCTCGGGACCGGGGACGTACGGCAGCCCGAAGCGGCCAGCGGCGCCTGCGGGATCCGCGGCGCTGAGCGTGCGGTCGACGTCCGGGGTGAGCCGCTCGCAGCGCGGCGGTGGGGACGAGGCGGGAATGGACGCGGGCACCGCCCCCGGTGCTCCCGGTGCCGCCGGCCCCAGGCCGAGCTCCGGGGTCGGATCGAGTCGCCTGAACGCGACCGCCCCGACCAGCAACACGGCGGCGAGCGCTCCCGCCGACACCGCCAGGCGCCTGTAGGTCAGTGTCATTGCCGATCTGGAACGCTGCACGTTTCAGACCCACGCTGCGCGGTTCTCGGAACGCCGTGCGCAGCCGCACCGCATCGGTCGGACGCCGGGAAGCGTGGTGCTGATTAGCTACGCCCGCTCAGCACTGGCTCGTCGCTCTGCCTCTTCCTTTAGGAAGCGCGCACGCTTGGCGAGAAACCGCTGCATGTAGCGTGTGAGGAACACAGCGCCGGCGATCCACCCGAGCGGGCCGAGCGGCGGGGAGTAGTGGAAGGTGTCGATCATGCGCGTCGCGCCGCCCGCGGCACCCGCCGCGGCCGGCAAGAACTCGTGCGTGTGAGTGAATGCGTGGAAGGGGCCGCGCACCTGCTCGTCCACGAAGCGGTGTGGCGGCTCGAAACACGCGATGCGCGCCGTCAGGCGCCACCACAGGCCGAGGTGCCGCGCCTTCCACGTGACCTCGTCGCCCAGGCTCAGCAGCCCGGAGGTGGTGCCGCCCACCGCGCGCTCGCCGCTGTGCGCCGCGGACCGCGTGTGCAGCTCGACGTCCCGCGCGAGGTCGAAGCACAGGGCCGGCGACGCGGCGATGAGCGTTTCAACGCGCAGGGTGGGCACGGCGCCAGCGTACACCGCCGGTCCGCGCCGCGGACCTGGTTACTG
Source organism: Chloroflexota bacterium (assembly GCA_035764305.1). GTDB lineage: Bacteria > Chloroflexota > UBA11872 > UBA12225 > UBA12225 > DASTZM01. Next base: position 1,931 of record DASTZM010000023.1, read on the forward strand.
GAACCTCCACCGCGCCCGCGACGGACCAGTTGCATGCCTGTAAGCGTGGTTCAGGCTGTCAGGCTGCGGATACTGCGCGCCGCGACGCGACGCCACCCGTCATTCGGCGGTGTCCGTAGGCCCGGTCAGCCCATGGGGGCGCGACAATCACGGCATGAGCTACGAGGTGTCGCTCGTCGTGTGCTTCCAGGCGGCCCCCGGCCGGTCCGCCACCGTGGTTGAGGTCGCGCGCCGCCACCTGGCGCTGCTGGAGTCGAGGCTCCCCACGGAGATGGTCGTGGCCGGCCTCAGCGAGGCCGTTCAGCTGCTTACGGCGATGGCGGCGGAGCGGGGCTTCATGGGCGGAACCAAGTGGGGCATGTTCACCTGGGGCAGCGTGAACAGCCACACGAATGCGCGCGCCTTCGTGGAGGTACTCCGCCCGTTCTGGGAAGACCTGTTCACTCCCACTATGGCCGACACCCTCGAGTGGGGCGGGCTGCTGCCCGGAGACTCCGTGGTCGTGTGGTACGAAGGGGAGGACGGCCAACGGGCGGGGAGTGTCGAAATCGGCTTTGGCCCCGCGACGCGGGCGTGGTGGGCGCGGTCGCCCGCGGCCCGGAGCGCGATGCCGCCCGAGGAGTGCCCGCAGCTTCGCATCCGCGAGAACAAGGGCTTGCCCTTTTCCCTCAAGTGGGACGGTTCGCCCGCGTAGCGCCCGGCGGATCGCTTCAGCGTTCCCCATCCGGGCCCAAACTGGCGTCTGTGAGACGCCGAATCCCGAGCGGCCACGCCCGGGTTACCGGAACACTTCGGGGCACGTCGGCGGGGCCAGGCGGCGCCGATATGCGTGGTTCGCGCGGGTGAGGCGCGCCGCATCGCTTTCGTCTGGAACGACGGCGTTTGGCGCCGGGCGCGCGGCGCGCCGCTCGCGGAGCGGCGCGCTGGCCGCCGCGACTTCGGGAGCGAACTCGAGCGTCCCGCGGGAAGTGGGTGGTGACGACCGCGTGGCAGCAGGCGAGGTGGCGGCCGCGAGTGGTTCGCCGGCGTGGCGTGGGACGTGACGTGGCTCGTCGTCGACGATGAAGATGCGTCGACGCGCGCCTATCTCCCGTGCACGACCGACAGCGATCGAGACGACCGAGGAGTCTCGAACCCGGCGCCGCGCGCCGTGGCGAACCTCGGCGCGCGGCCCGTCCCTCCTACGACGGGGCCATGGGGTGGCGGGCAAAGAACTCGGAGACGCCTTGCGCCACGGGCTCCGGACGCTGCAGGTGCAGCAGGTGGGCGACCCCCTCAACCATGCAGTCCTCAGCCTGCGGGAACCAGAAGTGCAGCAGGGCATGGCCCTCCTCGAACAGCGGCCCGCTCTGTGTGCCAAGCACCGAGAGGACCGGCTGTGAGATGGCCGCCGCCTCCTTGGAACTGAACTGCCATGCGTTGAGGGCCGGCAGGTAGCTGCCGAACCAGTTGTCGGAGCCGTCGCTCATCGCCTGCGCCACGCCGCCGGCGACGTGCTGTTCGATGGCCGCCAGGCAGCGCTCCCGGTCGAGGTTGCACGCCACGCCGAGGAACGCCGCCATCGCCTCCTCACGATCGCCGGAGCCGTAGGCGGCGAGCGCAGGGCCCAGGGCCTCCAGGACGGCAGCGGTGCTCGGCAAGAAGGCCGCTGCGCTGGGCACGCCCACCAGCGTCGGTTCCAGGAGGGCCAGCGTGTGGACCAGCTCGGGACGGCGGGCGGCCAGCTGGAGGGCGATGACCGCGCCCGTGGAGTGACCGGCGACGTGGGCCCGACGGACGCCCAGGTGATCCAGCAGCGCGGCGGCGTCGGCCGCGTGCTGCTCGAAGTGCACGGGCACCTGGCCGCGCGCGCCGCTCCCCATGCGCCGCTGGCGGTACCTGATCAGACGGAAGCGGCCTGCCAGCGTTCTCTCTGAGAAGAGCGGCACGAAGCTGTCCGCGATTGGGCCGGTGCTGATAAGGAGCACCGGCTCGCCTGCTCCCTGTACTTCGTACTCCAACTCCACCCCATTCACCTTTGCCGTGTCCATGTGTTTGCCTCCACGCACGTTGTGAGCTGGCGGCGCCGGGCGCTGGGGAGCGCGGCGTGTAGTTTCGCGCCCAGCTCCGGTCCGCCTCACCCTTACTGCGTGATGAAGGCTGTTACGATCGGAACGCTTGCCGTTACGGGCGCGACCGTCGGGCACGCCCGGAGGGGGTGAGGGACATGACCGAGCCCGCCGAAACCACCCTGGTGGAGCGCGCGCGGGGCGCCGCGGGCCGGGGTGAGTGGCAGCAGGCTCACGACCTACTGGTCGAGGCGGATGCGGCGGCGCCGCTGAGTGGGCCGGACCTGGCGCTGCTCGCCGACGCGGCGTACGCCGCGGGACATCTCGACGCCACCATCGCGGTGTGGGAACGGGCACACGCGCAGAGCGTGCGCGCCGGAGACGTGCTCTCGGCGGCCGGCGCGGCGGTCCGCGTGGCGCTGCACCTGCTGTTCGACACCGCGCTGATGGCGCCGGTGCGCGGATGGATCACGCGGGCGGAGCGACTGCTCGAGGGCCAGCAAGAGACACCGGTCCACGCGTGGCTGGCGGTGGCCCGCAGCTACGAGCGGCTCATGTCGGGGGACACACAGGGCGCCCGCGTGTGGGCGCGGCGTGCCGTCGCCGCTGGCGACGAGTGCAATCCCGCCGCCGCCGCCGTCGGCCGGGTGGCGGAGGCCCGGAGCCTGGCTCTGGAAGGCAACGCCACGCGGGGCCTGGAGCTCCTGAACGAAGCGGCGGTTGCCGCCGTTTCGGGTGAGCTCGAGCCGCTGTGGACGGGGGTCGTGTACTGCGAGGTGGTGTGTGCGCTCCAGGGGCTGGCGCAGTATGACCTGGCCGAAGAGTGGACCGCGGCGATGGAGCGGTGGCGCCATGGGCAGCCGGTGGGGAGCATCCATGGGCGCTGCCGCGTCCACCGCGCGGAGATCCTGCGGCTGCGCGGGTCGTGCTCGGAAGCAGAGCGCGAGGCGCTCCTGGCGTGCGAGGAGCTGCGCCCGTATCTGCGCCGGGAATTCGGGTGGCCGCTGACGGAGGTCGGCCGCATCCGGCTGCGCCGAGGGGACACCGATGGGGCTCAGGAGGCGTTCCTCGCAGCGCACGAGGTCGGGTGGGACCCGCAGCCGGGCCTGGCGCTGGTGCACCTGGCGAGAGGGGACGCGGCGCTGGCCGCGCAGTCCATCAGAGACGCACTGGACCATCCCTCGAACGTGCCCTCCAAGGAGCTGCCGCCGCGCACGGAGCTGCGCCGGGCGCCGCTGCTGGACGCGCAGGTCGAGATCGAGATTGCGGCGGGCGACCTCGCTCGGGCGCGCGTGGCGGCGGAGCAGCTCTCGCGGATCGCCGCGTCGTTCGGGAGCAGGGCGCTCGCCGCCGGCGCGGCGCTCGCGCGCGGGCGGGTGGGGCTGGCGGAGGGTGACGCACCGGGCGCCGGGCGAGAGTTCGAGGAGGCGGCGCGTCTGTGGAGCGAGGTCGGCGCGCCGTACGAGGCGGCGCTGGCGCGATCCGGGCTGGGGCAGGCGTACCGCGCCGCGGGCGAGGAGGCGCGCGCGCTGCTCGAGCTCCGCGCCGCCCACTCGGCCTTCGAGCGGCTGGGCAACGCGGTTCGTGCGGCCGAAGCCGCCCGGGCGTGTGGCGATGCGGGTGCCGATAGTCCGGCACCGGGCGGTGCGGGACGCGGCGATGCGGAACGGGACGATGCGCGAGGGCGCGGACCACGTGGCGCGACGAGCGCCGCGAGCGCCGACGCGCAGGTGTTCCGGCGAGAGGGTGACTACTGGTCGGTGGGGTTCGAGGGGCGGACGGTGCGCCTGCGGGACCTGAAGGGCTTGCGGTACCTGGCGCGTCTTCTCGCCGACCCCGGGCAGGA
>DASTZM010000024.1:0-2453 GCA_035764305.1 Chloroflexota bacterium
CGCCTGCTGCGAGGGCGCGCTCCTGGTGGTCGACGCGTCACAGGGCATCGAGGCGCAGACCCTCGCCAACACCTACCAGGCGCTCGAGCACAACCTGGCCATCATCCCCGTCATCAACAAGATCGACCTGCCCAGCGCCGAACCCGAGCACGTCGCGACCGAGATCGAGCGCGTCATCGGTCTCCCGGCCGTCGACTGCGTCCGGGCCTCCGCCAAGACCGGCGTCGGCACGCGCGAGATCCTGGAGGCGATCGTCCAGCGCGTCCCACCCCCGGTCGCGGACGAGGACGCGCCGACCCGAGCGATGATCTTCGATTCGCACTACGACATCCACAAGGGCGTCGTGGCCTACGTGCGAGTCATGGACGGGCGCTTCGAACCGGGGCGCAAAGTGCTCATGATGGCCACGGGCGCCACCGCCGAGCTGCAGGAGATCGGCATTTTCCGCCCCTGGATGACGGCGATCGAGTCGCTCGCGGCGGGAGAGGTCGGCTACATCGCCACCGGACTGAAGTCGGTTGCCGACTGCCGCGTCGGCGACACCGTGACCGACGCGGTCAAGCCCGCCCCAGAGCCGCTCCCCGGCTACCAGCCCGCGAAGTCGATGGTCTTCGCCGGCTTTTACCCCGTCGACAACACCGACTACCCGCTCCTGCGCGACGCGCTCGAGAAGCTCAAGCTCAACGACGCCGCGCTCGTGTACGAGCCCGAGAGCTCGGCTGCCCTCGGCTTCGGCTTCCGCTGCGGCTTCCTCGGGCTGCTCCACATGGAGATCGTCCAGGAGCGCCTGGAGCGCGACTACAACCTCAACCTCCTCGCCACGGTGCCCAGCGTTCAGTACGAGGTGCTGATGACCAACGGCGAGGTGCTCAAGGTCGACAACCCGGCCCAGATGCCGTCCCCCGACCGGATCGAAGAGATCTACGAGCCCTGGATGCAGATCTCGGTCGTCGCGCCGTCGCAGTACATCGGCGCCATCATGGATCTGGTCACGACGCGCCGCGGCGAGTACCGCAAGATGGAGTACATCGACGAAGGGCGCGTCCTGCTCCAGTATTCGATTCCCCTCTCCGAGATCCTGGTCGACTTCTACGACCAGCTCAAGTCGCGCACGCAGGGCTACGCTTCGCTCGATTACTCGTTTGAGGCCATGAAGGGGGGCGAGCTCGTCAAGCTCGACGTCCTCGTCAACAACTCCCCCGTCGATGCGCTCTCGTTGATTACCCACCGGGACAAGGCTTACTATCAGGGCCGCGAGCTGGTCCAGAAGCTGCGCTCGCTCATCCCGCGACAGCTGTTCGAGGTGCCAATCCAGGCGGCGATCGGGAGTCGCGTGATCGCGCGGGAGACCGTGCGGGCGATGCGCAAGGACGTCCTGGCCAAGTGCTACGGCGGGGACATCACGCGCAAGCGCAAGCTGTTGGAGAAGCAGAAAGAAGGAAAGTCGCGCATGAAGCGCGTCGGCAACGTCGAGATACCCCAGGAAGCCTTCCTGGCGGTGCTCAAGATCTAGAGGCTTACGAGATGGAGTGGCTGATAGCACTCACAGGCATCGGGTGCGGCACGGCAATCGTCCTGACCTTCATCGACAAGGTGTTTGGCGGCAATCGCAAGCAGCTCCAGCAGGAAGTCAAGATGGCCCAGGAGCGCGCGCGCCTTACCGAGGCGCAGCTCATCGAGTCGCACCGTCAGAACGACCAGCTCCAGAAGCAGCTCGAGTGGCATACCAAGATGCTGGAGACCCAGGATCGCCTGATGAAGCAGCTCACCGACGGCTCCGCCGCTGCCAGCGGCGCGAGCGGCTCCCGGGAGCCAGTCGGAACCTCACGTTAACCTCACGTAAACCTTCCGCCGCGGGCCGACTTTGCCCGCCGCACAGCCGTATACCTAAGGCCGGGTTACCGATCCCGCACGCATGATTGAAGTCGAGCACCTGACCAAGAGCTATGGCCCGAAGACGGCCATCCAGGACGTCACGTTCTCGGCCGACCGGGGCGACATCCTCGGTCTGCTCGGCCCCAACGGCGCCGGCAAGTCGACGACGATGCGCATCCTGACCGGCTTCTTTCCGCCCACGTCAGGAACCGCGCGCGTCGCCGGCTACGACGTCGTCGACGACTCGATCGAGGTCCGCCGGCGGATCGGCTACCTCCCCGAGAACGTGCCGCTGTACGCCGACATGACCGTGCGCGCCTACTTGGACTTCGTCGCGCGCGTGAAGGGCATCGAGCAGCGCCAGGACAGCGTCGACTGGGCGATGGACGCGGTGCGCGTCGACCACGTCGCGGACACCATCATCGGGCGTCTGTCGAAGGGGTATCGCCAGCGCGTCGGTCTGGCGCAGGCGGTTCTGGGCGACCCCGAGGTGCTGATCCTGGACGAGCCGACCGTCGGCCTCGACCCCAACCAGATCATCGAGACCCGCCAGCTGATCAAGGCGCTGGGCGGCGATC
>DASTZM010000025.1:0-2024 GCA_035764305.1 Chloroflexota bacterium
AGCGCCGTCGCGGCGAGGGCGACGAATGGCCGGCGGTCGATCACGCTGACGCTCCTGATGGTGAGGTGATGGCGGGTGGTGTGACTGCGGCGGCGGTCTCGGCGGGACCGCCCGGCAGTTCGCGGGCCGCGCGTCCGCGGAGATCGCCCAGCTGGGCGCGCAGTGCGGTCAGCCGCTGATGCCCGGCGGCCAGCCGGTCGTGCTCGGCGCGCACGCGCCGCGAGTACGGCGCGATCACGTCGCGGATGCGCTGGACGGAGCGCTCCAGCTCGCTCTCGAACTGGCGCGTCATGCCGTCTTTCAAACGGGCGCGCAGGTCGTCGGTCTTCTTGCGGAACTGGGCGCGCGCCTGCCGGCGGCGGAGCGGGATGATGTACAGCCCCAGCCCGGCCAGGACGCTCGCCGCCAGGACGCCGGTCACGTCGGCGGCGGTCGTGCCGATCAGCGCGATAACGGCCGTGCCCAGACTGAGCGCCCCCACCTGCGTGAGCGCGGTCTGCGTCACGGCCTCGCGCATCGCCAGCGAGAAGCGGTTGGCCTCGGACTCGGCGTCGTACTGCGCCAGCGCCTGGCCGGCGGCGCGCTCGACGGCGTCGAGCATGCGCTGGCGCTCCTGGGCAAACGACCAGTCGGCGCTCACCAGCTGGGGCGCAGCCTGGCTGCCCGTCGCGGGACGCTCGTTGACGTACTGCGCCACGGTGCGCCACAGGCGCTGTTCCTGGTCCAGCATCCAGTCGACCAGCGACTGAACCGCCGCGTCGATCCGCCGCGCGCTGTCGGCCAGGACCTTGCGCTCGAAGTCGCCCCGCAGACGGTCAGAGTTGAACAGGTCGAAGACACGGCCCAGACGGAGCGTCTCGCCAAAGAAGGCGTCGGCGCGGTCGTTCAGCTCGTAGACCACGTTCTCCACCTCGTCGAGGCGGCGCTGGAAGTCTCGCCGCAAGTCAGAGCGGTACAGCTCGAGCTGCCCCTCGATCGAGTCGGCGCCCGTGAGATCGGCGCGCAGCACTTCGAGTCGGGCGGTCGTGCGCTCGGCCTCGCGCTGCGCGACGCGCTCCGCGACGCCGAGCGGGTTGAGCAGCTTCAGCCTGACGCGCTCGGCCTCGTCCAGCGTCTCGGAGAGGTAGCGCTCGAGCGCCTCGAATCCGCTGCGCCGCCAGAGATCGGCGCGCGCCGCGGCGTCGCCGCCGGCGGTCTTGGCCTCGAAGGCGAGGCGCCCGGAGACCGGGAAGATCTGGGGGCCGAAGCCGAGCAGCGCGGTCGCGTTCTCGGAAACGAACCGCTCGATCTGGGCCAGGTCACCATCTCGGAGCAGATCGACCTTGTTGAGGATGATGATGACCTTCTTGCCCCACTCGCGGATGTGCTCCATGAAGGCACGCTCGCTCTCGGAGAACGGGCGGTCGACCGACGTGACAAAGAGCACCAGGTCGGAGCGCGGAACGAACTCGCGCGTGAGCTGCTCGTGTCGCCGGATGATGGCGTTGGTGCCTGGGGTGTCGACGATGGACAGCTCGCGCAGCAGCGGCGCGGGCACCGACTTCTCGACTGTGCCATCGCCCCGCTGCGTCGTGCCCGGCTCCGCGCCGTAACGGATGACGGTCACCTCGGCGGTGGTGGGGGTGACGCCTTCCTCTAGATAGGGACCGCCGAGCAGGGCGTTGAGCAGGGCGGACTTGCCGGCGTTGAACTCGCCTACGACGACCAAGAGAAAGAGGTCGTCCAGATCGAGCGCCGCCTGGCGCAGCGCGGCGAGGTCGGCCGGGTCGGCGTCAAGCGCGGCGAAGGCCTCGCGCAGCTCGCCCAGGGCGGCGCGCTCGGCGGCCAGGAGCGCCGCCTCGCGCGGGCCGAGGACGCGCAGCGGCGCGTCCGGGACGCCAGAACCCCCGGCGGTGGTCACGGATGAACGGTAGCGCAAGTTCCGGTCCGCACAGGTGGTTCGGGCAGGTGGTCCGGCGGGGCCGGTGTCACAATCGGCGGCGCGGCGGTGTTTTGGGTGTGGAGATGCAACTCGCACAGCGCAC
>DASTZM010000026.1:0-2831 GCA_035764305.1 Chloroflexota bacterium
CGCGGCCAGCCCCGCCGCGCCCGCCGCTCCTGCGGCCCCCAGCACTGCCCGCCGCCGCGCCACGCTCAGTACGCCCCCTTGCTCTTGAGGACCGCCGGCACGGTGCGCAGCAGGATCTCCACGTCTAGTCCCAGTGACCAGTTGCGAATGTAGTGCAGATCCAGGCGCACCATGTCCAGGAACGGCACCTCGCTCCGTCCGCTGACCTGCCACAGCCCCGTAATCCCCGGCCGCGCGCGCAGGCGCCCGAACTGCCAGTCCTCGTACTGCTCCACCTCCGCCGGGATCGGCGGGCGCGGCCCCACCAGGCTCATCTCGCCGCGCAGCACGTTGAACAGCTGCGGCAGCTCGTCCAGGCTCGTGCGGCGCAGGATGCGCCCCACGCGCGTCACGCGCGGGTCGTTCTTCATCTTGAACAGCGGCCCCGTCGCCTCGTTCCGTGCCCGCAGGTCCGCCAGGCGCTGTTCCGCGTCCCGGTACATCGACCGGAACTTGAGCATGTCGAACGGCTGCCCGTGCTTCCCCAGCCGGCGCTGGCGGTAGAAGATCGGCCCCGGCGAATCACACCGGACCAGCAGCGCGATCAGCGCGAAGAGCGGCGCCAGTAGCAGCAGCCCCGCGCCCGCCGCCAGAATGTCCACGCCGCGCTTGAGCGGGCTGACCCGCGCCACCGGCGCGAACCCGATATACGGCCGCCCGCCGAAGTGGCGCACCTCGAACTGGCGCGGCAGCAGCTCCGACAGGTCGGGCAGGAAGCGATCCTGCACCTCGCGGTGGAACCCGCGCGAGATCAGGCGACTCACCTGCTCGCGCCGCTCCGCCGGCACCGCGATGATCAGCTCGTCCACGCCATAGCGCTGAATGATCTGGTCCAGCTGCGCGATCGGCCCCAGCAGCGGCGGCGCGTCCTTCCCCTCGGGAAGATCCGACCCGTTGTCGACGAAGCCCACCACGCGGTTGCGTCCGGTCAGCTCAGACGCCAGCTGGCGCCCGAGCGCGTTGGCCCCCACGATCAGCACGTGGTCGTTGGGGAGTAGCGCGTCCCGCGCCGCGACGTACAGCCGGTGCGCCGCCGTGCGCCACACCAGCAGCGCCCCTGTGGAGAGCACCCACCCGCCGGCCACCCAGATGCGGCTGAACCGTCCGTCTCCCGTGAAGAAGCTCAGCGTGATCGCCAGCAGCAGCGCCGTCGAGAGCGACGAGACGATCAGGTGGAGGCGCACCGGCCACGCCCTGGGGCGTTCGGCGTCGTACAGCCCATGCAGCATGAACAGCCCCGCCGTCAGCCCGCCCACGAGCAGGCCCTGGCGGGCGTACTGCTCCAGCCCCAGCGCCTGTGCCACCGCGTCCGGTGCGACGAACCGCAGCCAGTGCGCCACCAGGAACGCCACGTACACCAGCCCGACGTCCCCCACCAGCAGGCACAGCGACGTCACGACCGAAAAGACCGACTCCAGCCGGTCGCGCGCCGCGAGGCGTGCCTCCTCCGTCAGCGCAGCGGCGCCGAAACCGATCCCCGGGTTGGGCAGCAGCACCTTCATGTGCGCCACCGCCCCTGGAATCCCGCCCACCGCTGCACCGCCCCCGCCGCCGCCGCCAGCGGGGCGACGAACGGCGCCCCAAAGATCCACACGCCGCACGCCATCCAGATGAACGGCATCAGCAGCGCGTCACGCACCGTCAGCTCGTCGCTGCGCTCGAGATCGTTGTCCGCCATCGTCGTTTCCTTATGTCCTTCGAAGTCGCCGTCCGGTTGCATCGCTAGCTCGTCGCCGCGCTCCACACCAGGCGACCCAGCGTGGGCACGTCGTTCACCAGGTAGCGCCGCCACAGACGGTTGGGCTCCTGTCCCAGCCGGTACGCCCACTCCAGGCCGGAGTGCTGCATCCAGCGCGGCGCGCGCCGCACCACGCCCGCCAGCAGGTCCAGGACGCACCCCACGCCCATCGCCACCGACGCCTCCAGCTCGTGCCGGTGCGCCCGGATCCACACGTCCTGGCGCGGCGCGCCGAGCGCGACGAACAGGAAGCCCGGCTTCGCGCGGTTGACCATCTCCAGGATCCGCTTCTCCTCGGGCGGCGCGAGCGGCCCGACGGGCGGCGAGTAGCTCCCCGCCACCTCGATTCCCGGGTAGCGCGCCCGCAGCGCATCCGCCGCGCGCTCCGCTATCCCCGGGCCACCGCCGAGCAGGAAGACGCTCCGCTGCGCCTCGACCGCCAGCCGGCAGCTCTCGTGCACCAGCTCCACCCCGGTCACGCGCTCCGCCAGCCGCTCGTGCTTGAGGCGCGACGCCCACACCAGCGGCATGCCGTCCGCCACCGCCAGGTCGGCCTCGTTGATGATCTGGCGGAACTTGGAGTTCCGCTCCGCCATCGTCAGAAAGTCCAGGTTGACCGTGACCACCTGGTGGCAGCCCGGCGCGTGCAAGAAGGACCGCAGCGCCGCGACCGCATCCCGCAGGGCAACCTGATCCAGCTGCACCCCGTGCAGGTTCACGCGCGGTCGTTGGGGGATCAGGACCATGGCACGTCGCTCCGTCATTCAAGACTTGCAAGCGCGCTGTGAGCCCTCCGTTCACCAGCGGTTGAGAACCGGTTGACGCAGACGCCGCGCGTTACGGCAGCGTTGCGGCTCTGCGCCGGGGCGTTACTTCGACGCGCGGGTCAGTGCGCGGCGTGCCGCTCGGTGCGCACCCACCCCATGCCGCGCCCCGCCGCCATCCCCACCACCGCCTGCGCGTACAGCCCCGCCTTCCACGCCACGTACACCGGCGCCAGCGCCAGCGCGCCGTACACGCGCCGCGGCGCGCCCACCAGCGCCAGACCCACCAC
>DASTZM010000027.1:0-10071 GCA_035764305.1 Chloroflexota bacterium
TCTGCACCATGTGGACCCAGGGCGTGCCGCTGGAGCGCGCGGCCTCGGCGTGGCCGGCCGGGTCGCCCCACGCGGTGGAGAGCACGGGCACGCCGGCCGCGAGGCAGGCGCTGAGCTGCGCCTCGTTCGTGAACGCGATCAGCAGATTGAAGCCGAACGGCTTGCGGGTGCGCGCCCGAATCTGCTGCGCCGCGTCGGCGATCTGGTCGGGGGTGTAGCTGGTGACGCTGAGGATCCCCAGCCCGCCTGCCTCGGAGACGGCGCTGACGAGCTCGACGTTGGTGCCGGAGCCCATGCCTCCCAGGAGGACGGGGTGCTCGATGCCGAGGCGTTCGGTGAGGCGGGTCTTGATCATGGCGGCGGGGCAAGTATGCCCCCTGGAACCGCGTGGGGACGCCCCCTGGCATAGTGGGGCGGTGGCGTCCCCGCCCAGCGTCGCCGAGCTGTTTGGGCGCGGCGCCCGCGAGTACGACGCGGTGCGCCGGCGCCTCGTGCCGTGTCTGGACGCGTTCTACGGCGCGGCGCTCGACGCTGCGCGCTGGGCGTTTCCCGATGCCGCCGCGCGGCTGCGCATCCTGGACCTCGGCGCCGGTACCGGTCTGCTCAGCGCCGCCTTCGCCCAGGCCTACCGCCACGCGTCCTTCTCACTCGTGGACGTCTCCGACGAGATGCTCGCCCGCGCGCGCGAGCGGTTCGGCGACGCTGCCGGCCGCTTCACCTTCCGGGTCGCCGACTACGCGGTCGAGCCGCTGCCGGGCGGCACGTACGACCTGATCATCTCCGGTCTTTCCATCCACCATGTTGAGGACGTCCAGAAGCGCACGCTCTTTGCCCGCTGCGCTGAAGCGCTGACGGCGGGCGGCGCCCTCGTCAACGCCGATCAGGTGGCCGGCGCAACTCCGGCGCTGACCGAGCGCTACCTCGAGCGGTGGCGCCGCCAGGCGCGCGAGGCCGGCGCTACCGACCAGGACCTGGCGGACGCCACCGCGCGCATGGCGACCGACCGCCCCGCGACGCTCGAAGCGCAGGTCGCCTGGCTGCGCGACGCCGGCTTCCCGACGGTGGACTGCCCGTTCAAAGACGGTATGTTCGCCGTCCTCGTGGGGTATCGTGCCGCATGAACGTCCTCATCCTGATGGGGGACCAGCACCGGTACGACGCGCTGGGATGCGCCACTCAGGGAATCGCGCCGCACGAGCGGACGTGGCTGATGGATGGCGGCGTGCGCACGCCGCACCTCGACCGACTCGCGGCGACGGGGACGCGTTTCCATCAGGCCATCGCAAACCTGCCGGTCTGTGTGCCGTGCCGCCACTCGTTCATCACCGGTCTCTACCCGCACCAGACGGGGATCCTCACCAACGCCCATTACTGGCCGGACCAGCCGCCCGTCCCAACGCTGGCGCATGTCCTCAGGGACGCCGGCTACGCGACCGCGGCGATCGGCAAGATGCACTGGAAGCACCGCAACGCGCCCGAGCACCACGTCCCCGACAAGCGTGGCTTCGAGTTCCGCGCAGGCCGCGGCGTCAACACCGACGGTCCGGTCGACGTCATCGTGAAGCCGCGTGACGAGGAGCGATCGCGCCGGGTGCAGGCCGAGTACGCCGAACGCTTCGGCACCGGCGGCGAGAGCCGCGAGGGCTACGTCGGCGATGTCTCGCCGGTGCCGGCGGCGGACCTGCCGGAGGCGCTCCTGACCGACGAGGCGGTGCGCTACCTCCAGACCCACAAGCGAGAGCGCTCCGCGCCGTTCTGCCTGCTGGTCTCGCTCGTGCGCCCCCACCCGCCGAACGTCGTGCCGCCGGAGTATGCCCATCTCTATCCGCCGGAGAGCGTGCCCCTGCCTCCCGCCGTGCCCGACGGATTTGTCGAGGACGATCCCCACGTGCGCCGCCAGATCGGGGCGCGTGGCTGGGGGCAGATGGACGAGCGCGAGCTGCGCCTCTCCATCTCGCGCTACCTGGGCAACGTGACCTACGTGGACGACTGTCTGGGACGCGTGCTGACGGCGCTCGACGAGCTCGGGTACGCGGACGACACGCTGGTGGTGCTGCTCTCGGACCACGGCGACCTGCTCGGCGAGAGGCGGCGGCCGGGTCAGGGCGGCGGCCACACCAAGTACTCGCTCTACGACGCCGCCGAGCGGGTCCCACTGATCGTCCGCTGGCCCGGCCTGGGTACCGGGGGCGCGGTGTCGCACGCGGCGGTCGAGCTGGTCGACCTCATGCCGACGTGGCTCGACGCCGCCGGGATCGACGCGCCCGTGTATCTGCCGGGCCGCAGCCTCCGTCCGCTGCTGGAGGGTCAGACGCCCGAGGCGTGCGGCTGGCGGGAGGCAACGCTCGCCGAGCAGTACACGCCGGCCACCGAGCATCCCGAGGCCGGCGGGCCGCGCGGGCAGTGGGCCTACCGCGAGCGGCGCTGGAAGCTGATCGAGCGCGCGGGGGCGCGCAGCGCGTTCTATGACCTCGAAAGCGACCCGTACGAGCTCGAGAACCTGATCGACGATCCGTCTCTCGCGGCCGTGCGCGAGCGCCTGCGCCAGCGCCTGCTGCGTGACGTGATCGCGCGCGCCGAGCGATACCCGGCGCGCCACGATGGACAGGTGGCGATCGCCCGCTGAGGGTGCGGCCCCGCCGCAGTCTCTCTAGAAGCGCACGCCAAGCTTGATGGCAGACGCCGCGTCGGCGTCAATCCGCCGGTAGGCGTCGGGGGTCTCGGCGAAGGGGACGATAGGGTCGAGCACGCCGTCGTGACGGAGCTTCTTCTGGCGGAGGAGCGTCTCGGCCAGGTGCAGGATCCGCTCGTGGTCCCACCCGTAGTCGCGCAGGGGGAGGCTGACCGTCCGGCACGAAACCAGGTCGATCGCGTTCCAGTGGAACTCGTCCCCCAGGTTGAGCGCGGATGCGCCCGAGCCGTACGCCGCGATCACTCCCACCGTGCCGCGGTACTTCGTCGACCGCACGGCCTGGTGCAGCGCGTGGGAGTTGCCGCTCACCTCGAGCGCTACGTCCACACCCAGCCCCCCTGTCAGGCGGTGGATCTCCAGTCCCACGTCCTCCACCGCCGTTGGGTCGAGCGTGACGTGCGCCCCGAAGCGCTCCGCCAGAGCGCGCCGCGCCGGCACGGGATCCACGCCGATGACCAGCGACGCGCCGGAGAGCAGGCACAGCTGCACGTCGAACAGCCCGATCGCACCCAATCCGAAGACCGCCACACGGTCGCCCACGCGCACGTGCGCGTCGCGCATCGCGAGCGCCGCGTCGGCCGGGTCGGTGCACAGCGCCGCCTCCGGCGAGAGGTCGTCGGGCAGCCTGTCCAGCCGTTCGACCGGCGCCACCTGCTCGTCACGCAGCGGGAGGTGGCCGTAGACACGGTCTCCGACGGCAAACCGGTCTACGCCGGGTCCGATCTCGGTCACGCGCCCGACGATCATGTTTCCGAGCGTGAGTGGGAAGCCCGTCGTCTGCTCCTCCTTCGGGACCAGCAGACGCAGGTCGCGGTCGTAGCGGTGCGTATTGAAGATCGCGGTCCCGCGGTACGCCATCAGCTCGGTGCCGTGCTTCGCGGCCCCCAGCTCGCTCACCACGCGCACGGTGCCGGGTCCTAGCGGCGGCGGCGCGTAGTCGCGCAGCACCGGGGTACGGGGAGCAAGGGCGACGAGCTCGCGCGGCATGGGCCTCTGGCGGCCCCATCCTACAGCGTGGGACACTCTCACCGGTGATCGCGGGAGTGGCCAGCCAGCCGGCGGACTTCGGAATTGGGCGCCTGTTCTGGACCATCCGCGACGGCGTGGTCGTCGTCGACGCCGCCAGCGGCGCGGTGATGCTGTTCAACCGACCCGCCGAGCGCCTCCTGGGCTACAGCGTTGCCGAGGTGGCAGGTCTGCCGGTCGAGCGCCTGGTGCCGGAGCGCCTCCGCCCGGCGCTCCGGGAGGAGCTGGAAGGCTACGCGCGCGGGACCGGCGGGCAGCGAATCGAGTCGGGCGTGCCGGTGGAGCTGGCCGCGCTGCGGAAGGACGGGCAGGAGGTCACCGTCGAGCTGGCGCTCAGTCCGCTCGCGTCGGACGACCTGGAGAATCCCGCGCTGCGCGGCCGCCGCTTCGTGATGGCGACGGTCCGAGACGCGACCGAGCGAGTGCGCTTCCTGGGACGGCTGCGCGCGCTGCACGAGGCGGCGCTCGCCTTCGCCGCCCCGCGCCCGGCCGACGCTGCGTCAGTCGCGCAGCTGCTGAAGGAGACCGTCGCCCGCGCCGTCGAGGCGCTCGGCGCGGCCGACGGCGCACTCGTCCTGCGCGACGACGCCGCCTGGGGCGACCTGGTCCCCGGCGCGCGTCCGGAGCAGGGTCTGATCACCGTGCGCCACACAGGTGAGCCGCACCGGCGCACGTGGCGGCCGGAAGGCGCCACGTGGCACGTGCTGAACACCGGCGAGCCGGTCTGGGTACCCGACACGATGGCCGCAGGGCAGTTTGGCGCCTACCCCGAGCTGGCGGAGGCGGGGATCACCTCGTTCGCCATCATCCCGCTGCGCGCGGGCGGACGGATCCTTGGGCGGCTCGGCTTCAACTTCGCCGGAACGCGCGACCTCGGCCCCGGCGATCAGGAGGCGATGGAGCTCTTCGCCGGGCACGCCGCGGCCGCGCTGGAGCGGGCGCGCTACCTGCACGAGCAGGCCGGCCGCGTCGCGGCCGAGGCGGCGGTGCGCGCCCGCGACGAGCTGCTCGCCGTCGCGTCGCACGACGTGAAGAACCCGCTCACGGTCATCAAAGGCACGGCCGACACGCTGCTGCGCCAGGCCGTGTCGGGGCGGCTTCCCGAGACGCCGCGCGTCGCCGAGCGGCTGGCACGCATCTCCGACGCCGCCGCACGCGCCGCGGCGCAGCTGGACGAACTGCGCGACGTCGCCCGCGGTTCGGCGGGCGATGGCGGCGCGAGCGCGTCCGACGGCGCGTCCCGCGGCCGGCGCGTGGGGGCCGAGTCCACGGCCGACCTGGTGGCCGTCGCGCAGCAGAGCGTCGAGACGCACCGCGACGCGGCGGGTCAGCGCCGCCTGGAGCTGCGGGCCGAGGATGGGCCGATCCTGGGGCCGTGGGAGCCCGTGCGGCTAGGGCGCGTGCTGGACAACCTGATCTCGAACGCGGTCAAGTACAGCCCCGCGCGCAGCACGGTCACCGTGTCGGTGCGGCGCGAGGCGAGCGCGGACGGAGACTGGGGTCTGGTGGAGGTGACCGACGAGGGGGTGGGGATCCCCGCGTCAGAGCAGCAGCGCATCTTCGAACGCTTCTACCGCGGCTCCAACGTCGCCCAGCGCGTCTCGGGCACGGGAATCGGCCTCTCCGCCGTGCTCGCCGCCGTGACCCAGATGGGCGGCAGCGTCGGCGTGCGCAGCGTCGAGGGGCAAGGAAGCACGTTCACCGTGCGCCTGCCGCTCGGCGCGCCGCCGGAAAGCCCGCGCGCCGCGAGCTAGCGAGGAGGGGCTAGCGCCCCAGCGCGTAGACGCGCACGTCGTGGGGCGCGAAGCGGTCTTTGATCGTCTCGGCGCCGCGCGGACCGTGCGCGGGAATCTCGACCTCGGCCTCGCGCGGCTCGCCGCGCTTCCGCTCGCCGCGCGACGCCAGGAGGAAGCGCTCGCCGCCGGGTGCGGCGACGGTCAGCGTGTCGATCCGCACGCCGCGCTCGCCGAGCGAGTGGCGCACGGCGCGCTCGGACTGGCGCACCGCCAACGCCGCGTGCAGGTCGCCGGAGTGCAGCTCCTTGATGGTGGGGACGACGGCGTTGCGCCAGTAGCCCCAGTCCCACCCGTGGGGCGCCATGTCCGGGTGGAGGCCGTAGCCCATGCCGAAGATGACGATCCCCTCGGCGCCGTGGATGATCGATTGATAGGTCATGTAGCGGAACATGTGTGCCGGGGGCTGCATGAGCATCGGCCCCTGCGGCCGGCGCTTCTCATCGCGCGGGATCACACCGCTCCACGCCGCGCCCTGCAGGACCATCCACACCCACTTCGGCGCGTCGGGGCGCGACGCGGCGCGCGCCGTGCTGGCGAAGCGGTCGGCGTAGTCCCCGACGCAGCTGGGTAGTTTGTTCGGCAGATCTGAGTGGCGCCCCGGCGGGTCGGAGACCGGATAGACGTCGACCGCGTGGATGTCGCACGCGTCGAGGTACGTCGACAGGAAACGCTCGGTGATGCGGTCTTTCGGCTTGGGCGCCTGGGTGATCCAGGTCAGATGCCGGCCGTCCAGCTCGTGCACGCGCGCGTGGGCGCGGCGGAGCCCCTCGCGCACGCGCACCACTTTCTCGTAGGGGTTGTAGGGGTTGTTCGGCTCGTCGTAGAACTTCCACACGCCGAGGGCCGGGTGGTGCTTGTAGCGCTCGATCACGTAGTCGAGCCATCGGGCGTGCGCCGAGTCTCTCTCAGGCGCGGTGAGGTCGCCCGGGTTGACGGCGACATACATTGGCTCACCGGTGGCCTCGGTGACGCGCCGCGCCCGCTCGAGCTGGTCGTCGACCTCCTTGATGGTCTCCGGCAGCGGGCCGTTGCCGGGAGACCTCCCCTCCAGCTCCTCGTGCCGGATGCGCGGCAGGCGGATCTGGTTGACGCCGTCGCGCGCCAGCGTCTCGAGGGCGTCGTTCCCCTCGGGGTCGCGCGCGCCGCTTGCGGGCCCGGGGGAGGCGGTGATGGCGAAGGAGAGCGGCACAGCATGCGAAGCGGTCGGCATGGGGCCGTAGTCTAAGGGCTGATAGAACAGTCGCTGCAGCAGCGCCAACCTTCGTGGTCACGCCCGCGGCTGCGGCGTGGCACAAAAGTTGCGCTCCCACGCGGTCTCGTTCAGTGCCCCGCGACTTACCCCTCGGCAACGGATCTCTCCTCGTCACCTTTGACTCGGGGTACCGGCTCCGAGACGTGTACTTCCCGCACGTCGGCGAGCAGAACCACACGCTCGGCAATCCCAGCCGGCTGGGGTTGTGGGCGGATGGCGAGTTCGGCTGGCTCGACGAGTGGTCGCTGGACCTCCGCTACCGGCCGGACACGCTGGTCAGCGACGTGCGCGGGCTGAACCCGTCGCTGGGCCTGCGCTTCGCCGCGAGCGACGCGGTCGACTGCGAGGCAAACGTCCTCCTGCGCCGCTTCATCGTCTCCGACGAGCGCGGCGAGGAGCGGTCGGTCCGGCTATTCCTGCACTTCGACCCGTGCATCGGCGAGTCGGCGATGGCCAACTGCGCCTACTACGACGCCGCGCACGGCGTCCTGATCTTCTACAAGGGGGACCGCTACTTCCTGCTGGGGACCGAGCCTCCACTGGCAGCCTACGCGGTGGGCACCAAGGGGCTGGCGCACATGCAGGGCACGTGGCGCGACGCAGAGGACGGCGAGCTGTCGGGCAACGCCATCGCGAACGGCTTCGTCGACGCGACGATCCGGATCAACCTGCGGGTGCCCGCCGGCGGCGACGCCGAGGCGCACGTATGGCTCGCCGCGGGGCGCAGCCTGGCCGAGGTGCTGGCGCTGCACGAGACGGCGTCCCGGGCGCCGGGGGCGCTGCTCGACCGGACACAGCGCTACTGGCGATTCTGGCTGGGCCGCGCGCGGCGCGACTTCGGCGACCTGTCGGGCAAGGTGGCTGACCTGTACCGGCGCAGCCTGCTGGTGGTGCGCACGCAGTGCGACGCCAACGGCGCGATCGTCGCCGCGAACGACAGCGACATCAGCCAATTCGGCATGGACCACTACTCGTACGTCTGGCCGCGCGACGCCGCGATCGTCGCCGACGCGCTGGGGGTAGCCGGCTACCACGAGGTGCCGCGCCAGTCGTTCCGTTTCCTCCGGGCGCTGCTGCCGCAGGTCAACCACGCGCTGAGCGGCTTCCTGCTGCACCGTTACACCCCGTCGGGGCTGGTCGCGGCGTCGTGGCATCCGAGCGTGGGGACGGCGGGCAGGCTGCAGCTGCCCATCCAGGAGGACGGCACCGCGCTGGCGGTCTACGCGCTGTGCCGGCACCTGATGCGCACGGGGGAGGTGGAGCTGCTGCGCGATCTGTACTGGACGTTCGTGCGCCCGGCCGCGGACTTCCTTCTGGTCTACCGCGATCCGGCCACCGGCCTGCCGCGGCCGTCCTACGACCTGTGGGAGGAGAAGTACGGCGTCTTCCTGTTCACGTGCGCCACGGTGCACGCCGCGCTGCTCGCGGCGGCGGGGGTGGCCGAGGAGATGGGGGAGCACGACACCGCCGAGGAGTACCGCGAGGGGGCGCAGGAGATCCGCGACGGCGTGCTGCAGCACATGGTCGACCCAGAGCGCGGTCGCTTCGTCTCGATGCTGCGCATCCTGCCCGACGGCGGCCACGAGCGCGACGCGGTGCTCGACTCGAGCATGGCAGCGGTCTTCGCGTATGACATGTTCCCGGCGAGCCATCCGCTGGTCGAGGCGACGATGGCGGCGATCCGCGACGGGCTGGGGAATCGACCGCCGGTGGGCGGGATCGCGCGACACGGCGAGGACTACTACCACCACGTCAGCGGCAACTACGCGCACTATCAGGGGAACACCTGGTTCGTCAGCACGCTCTGGCTGGCGGACTGGCACTCGGCCGTGGGCGAGCGCGCCGAGGCGCGGCGGTGGCTGGAGTGGTGCGCCGACCACGCGCTGCCGAGCGGCGTGCTGGCTGAGCAGCTGCATCCGGATACGGGTGCGCCGCTGTCGGTAGCGCCGCTGACGTGGAGCCACGCGGCGTTCGTCGCCAGCGTGGAGCGCTACCTCACGAGCGCGCCGGCGCCGGCCCCGGAGCGGGTGGCCGAGGCGTCAGAGGCCGCTCTGGTGGCGGACTAGGCAGCGACGCGGCGGCGACAGGGCGGCGACTAGGCCGCGTCAGCGAAGACGCTCTCGAGGCCCGTCACCTCGAACGCGCGCCAGATCTCGGGCGAGGCGCCGCGGGGCACGAGCCGGCCGCCGGCCGCCCGCGCGCTGCGGCTGAGCGACACGACCGCCGCCAGGCCGGACGCGTCGATCGTCCGAACACCGGAAAGGTCGAGCACCAGGTCCGCCTTGCCGCGCAGGAGATGGTCGCGCGCGGCGCGCTTCAGGAGCGGCGCCGAGAGCGCGTCGAGCCGGCCGGCGGCGGACAGCACGACCGTCTCGATCGTGTCGCGCGCCTGCTCGTCGCGGATTTCCATCCCCGGGGCTTCCTCTGGCACTGCGTAACGCAATCGCCGTGCCGCGGGAGCCCTGGGGACCGCGGGAAGTCCTACTTCTTGACGTCCGCCGCGACTTCCTCGTCCATGGCAGTGCGCACGGCGACCATCGCCTCGGTCACGGCCTGCCGAACGTTGCCGCCGTTGTTGAAGACCGGCGCGACGGCGTTCTTGAAGACCGACATGGGGCGCTGGCCGTAGGGCGTGGTGAAGGCCGGCTTGGCGTACTTGAAGGCGTCGACGAAGACCTGCTTGCTCTTGGGCGGGCGCGTGTCCTTGAGGAGCAGGTCGGCGGCGCCCCTATGCACGGGCATACCGTCCATGTTCTCCGAGACCCACAGCTCCATGTTCTCCTTGGAGTTGGCGTAGCGCATGAAGGCCCACGCCGCCTCGGGGGACTTGGAGCCCTTCCACATCCCCAACCCGGCGGTGGGATTGGTCGTGGTGCGGCCCCCCTTGCCCTTGGGAATCGCGGCGATGTCCCACTCCTGGTTGTTCAGACCGTCGGACGCCTGGCGGTAGGTGGGCAGGAAGTAGACGGCGTTGAAGACCATGCCGATCTTGCCGGTGAGGCCGAAGGCGTTGGTCCCCAGCTTGAACTGGGTGATCTCTGCCGGCGGCATCGCGACGCGGTGGCGGTGGATGAGGTCGACGAGGTACTGCAGCCCCTCGATGGTCTCGGCCTTGTCGAGCAGGCACTTGGTGCCGTCGGCGCTAAAGATCTCGCCGCCGGCGTTCCAGATCCACGGCGCGAAGACGTTCTCGTGCCAGCGGGTCTCGAAGCCGTACTGGCCGGCGGTGTTGGGGTCCCCCGAAGGCCGCGTGAGGGCCTTGGCGGTGTCGAGGAAGGTGTCCCACGTCCACGAGTCGTCGGGCG
>DASTZM010000028.1:0-5658 GCA_035764305.1 Chloroflexota bacterium
GTCGAACGTGTTTTCCGAGAGACCGGGCTGCGCCGCCGTGTGCGGGTTGGAGATGCCTCCCCTGCGCCCTCCCTGCGCGTCGTAGGAGACATCGGGCGGGACGTAACGGAAGTCGGGCTGGCCGTACGGGTAGGTGTCCTCCACGTTGTGCGCGGCCAGCCACTCGCGGTACTCACGCCCGCGCTCGCCCGCCCAGCGCGTGATCCCCTGCCAGCCGCGCCCCTTCCCCAGGTGCCACTTGCCCGAGTACGCGACGTCGTAGCCCGCGTCGCGGAACACCTCGAGCATCGTGGGGCGCTCGAGCGGCAAGAGATTGTTGTGCAGGACGCCCGTGGCGTGCGGATAGCGCCCGGTGAACAGCGCTGCGCGCGCCGGTGAGCAGATCGGGTCGGGTGACAGGCAGCGGTCGAACGCGACCCCACCGCGTGCCAGGCGGTCCAGGTTGGGCGTGCGGCAGGGCGTGCGGCCGGTGTAGCCCAGCGCGTCCCACCGCTGCTGATCGGTAATGAACATCAGGACGTTCGGGCGGTTGCCTGCCATTGCTGCGTGATGATGCCGGTTGGCTGGGGGCTACCATGCGCGCGGCTGAGAGAGTTCCAGCCGCTGGCAGCAGAAGAGGAGCGCGCCCATGAAGAGCCGGTCAGTTTTCAGGCGGAGCACGGTGCTCAAGGGGGCGGCGCTCGCGGGGGTAGCAGGGGTCGCGGGGGCAGCGCGCGGGTTGGCGCCCGCGGTGGCGCTGGCGGGCGGCGGACCTGGGGCGTCGGGCGCGGGTGTGGGTGCCGTGAGCGAGCTAAGCGGCGTTGCCGGGCTGACGGTCTACGTGGGTGTGGGAGGACGCGGCAACGGCATACACCGGCTGGTCATGGACCGCGTCACCGGGCGGTTGATCTATCGGGACGTCGCGGAGCAGCAGGTGCCCGGCTGGCTGGCGCTCGACCCGCGCCAGCGCGCCATCTACGCCGGCATGGGCGGCAACCGCGTCGGCGGCTGGCGGATCGATACGGCGACGGGAAAACTCACCTTCGGGAACGCGCAGCCGACGGGGACCGCGGCGTACCCGCACGTGAACGTCGACCCCACCAACTCGGTGCTGGTCGGCGCCAGCTACGGCGGCGGCACAGTGGGCGTGAACCCCATTCTCTCGGAAGGGACCATCGGAGAGCCGACGCACGTCGTGCAGCACAGCGGTCCTCCAGGACCGGTGGAAGGCGACCAGTCTCAGCCGCGTGCGCACCAGATCCAGATCGAGCCGGCCGGAAGATGGGCCGTGGTGCAGGACCTGGGGCTGGACCGGGTCTACGTGTACCGGATCGATCCCGTGATCGGCGCACTGATCGCCAACGACCCGCCGTACGCGCAGGGGGCGCTGGGGCGTGGCCCGCGGCACGGCTGGTTCCATCCGAGCGGGCGCTGGTACTACGTGATCAACGAGCTCGACTCCACCATGACCGTCTTCGCCTGGGACGGCGTGCGGGGCACGTTGCGCGAGCTGCAGAACGTCTCCACGCTGCGCGAAGGGTGGCAGGGCAGCCGCTGGTCGGCGCAGGTGGTGGTGCACCCCAACGGCCGGTGGGTGTATGGGTCCAACCGCGACGCCAACGGCGCGGCCCGCCGGCGGGGCGTCGGGACGGCGTTCCTGGAGAGCGATGACATCGCCATCTTTCGGATCGACCAGAACACGGGAATGATCAGCACCATCGCGCACCAGTACTCGGGCGGTAAGAACCCGCGCAATTTCAACATCGATCCGTCTGGCCAGTTCATGATCGTGGCGCACCAGGACAGCGACAACATCGTGGTCTTCCGGATCGACCAGAGCACAGGCGTCATCCTGCCAACCGGCCACGAGATCCGCACGATCGCCGAGCCGCTGTGCGTCCAGTTCGCGCCGCGGGTCGGTGTGAGCTAGGCGCGCCGCTCGACCGATGGGAACCAGGCGATGGGCGAGCTGAGCGGTGTGGCCCCCGGCGCGGGGCTGACGGTCTACGTGGGGGTGGGGCCGCGGGGCGGCGGGATCCACCGCCTGGTGCTGGACCGAGCCACCGGCCGCCTGATCCTGCGCGACGTCGCGGAGGAGCAGTCACCCGGCTGGCTGGCGCTCGACTCGCGCCAGGGCGCGCTCTACGCCGGTCTGGGCGGCAACCGCCTCGGTGGCTGGCGCATCGATCGCGAGACCGGGAAGCTCCACAAACGGAACGCCCGGCCCACGGGGACTGGGGGGTTCGCCCACATCAGCATCGATCCGAACGACTCGATGGTCATGGGAGCAAGCTACGGCGGCGGCACCGTGGGCGTGCACCCAATCCTGGCGCCCGGCGAGGTGGGCGAGTCGAGCTGCATCGTGCAGCACGAAGGAGATCCCGGCCCGGCCCAGCCCGACCAGTCGCAGGCGCGACCGCACCAGGTACCCCTCGACCCGGCCGGCCGGTGGGCGGTGGTCAACGATCTGGGGCTTGACCGGGTCTACGTCTACCGCGCTGATGCGCAGGGCAAGAGACTGGTGCCAAACGATCCTCCGTATGTGCAGGGGGCGCCCGGCCGCGGGCCGCGCCACGGCGCGTTTCACCCCAGCGGGCGCTGGTACTACGTCATCAACGAGCTCGACTCGACCATGACCGCGTTTGCGTGGGATGGCGAGAAGGGAACCCTGCGCGAGCTGCAGAACGTGACGACGCTGCCGGAAGGGTGGCAGGGCAGCCGCTGGTCGGCACAGGTGGTAGTGCACCCTGACGGGCGGTGGCTGTACGGGTCCAACCGCGACGCCAACGGTGACAAACGGCGCCGCGGGATCGGGACAGCGTTCATCGCCGAGGACGACATCGTCGTCTACGAGATCGACCAGCGCTCAGGACAGCTCATTACCGTGGGACACCACGAGGCGGGCGGGAAGAATCCGCGCAACTTCAACGTCGAGCCGTCGGGGCAGTTCCTGCTCTGCGCGCACCAGGACAGCGACACCATCGTGGTGTTCCGCATCGACCAGGACACCGGAAAGCTCGTCCCGACCGGACACGACCCTCTCGAGATCGGCACGCCGGTGTGCGTCCGGTTCGCTCTCGACGTGGGCGTCAGCTAGACCCGTCTAGAAGCTGGCGGCAGGCGGCTCAAGCCCCAGGAAGGAGTCGGGCGGCCTTGGTTCGGGCCGGATCAGGGGAACGCGCGGTCGTTCGGCTTGCCGGTCGGGTCGCGCGTTTCGCCGCTGACGGCGGTCTGGCCCGCCATGAAGCCGTAGCCCGAGAGGTGGCTGCGCACGTCTCTCAGCTCTCGGCGCAGCGCCTCGTCATCGCGCGAGCCCGAGCGGTAGCCCCGCACGGCCAGCACGGCGCGGTTGATCTCGTCCTCCACGTCGTTCGGCTGCGGGCCGTTGGGGGCATACGGATACTGCCTGAGCCAGTCCTCAAGACCCTCCAGGCTCAGGTCGCCCTCCAGGTACAGCTCGATCATGTGGGCGGCCTCCGCCGGGGAATAGCCGCGTGTCTCTACGGCGCCCTGATCTGCGTTGTCCATCTCACCTTCTAGGAGAGCAAGACGTGTGCCCCTCCTGGTCCTCCTGGTCACGCGGCTGCCGGCTATCCGGAAGCGCGGGCGAGTCGGCTACAGTGGCCGGGCGTGACGGGCTTCTGGCGGGTGGTGCGGTTTGGACTGGCCGGAGCCGTCTCGCTGCTGGTGGATGTGGTCCTGCAGCGTGTGTTTCGCGCCGGCCTGGGGGTGCCGCTCTGGCTGGCGCCGGCGGTCTCCTATGAGCTGGGGCTGTTGGCGCACTTTGCCCTGCTCACGTGGTGGGTCTTCCGCCAGCGCTTCACCAAGACGCGCCTGGCGCAGTTCCACGTCACTGCCCTGGGGGCAGCGGCGATCACGCTCGGCGTGACGTACGCCCTCCTGACGCAGCCCGTCGTCCCGTACTTCGTGGATACTCGTGGACCGCTCGGCTCCTACGGGCCGGAGGTCGCCAAGCTCGTCGGCACAGGCACCGCCATGGCGTGGACCTTCGCCTCGAGCTTTCTGTGGATCTGGCGCCCACCAAAGGAAGAAAGGACAGCGCAATGAAGGTCACCGCGGTCAAGCCGTACCTCGTTCAGCCACCCACCGGCAAGCCGGTCTGCTTCGTCAAGGTGGAGACCGATTCGGGCATCCACGGCTGGGGCGAGGCATACACCGTCTCGGCCCACGAGCGCGCCCTGGAGGTGCTGCTCCGCGACCTTGGGCCGTTCCTCGTCGGGCGCGACCCCCTGCACATCAAGCACTTCACCCAGGCGGTCTACCGCGACGTCGCCATCAAGCGCGGCGGGATCGACCTCTACTGCGCGCTCTCCGGCCTCGAGATTGCCCTCTGGGACATCGCCGGCAAGGCCTTCAAGACTCCCGTCTACAACCTCCTTGGCGGTCCGGTGCGCGGGAAGATCCGCTGCTATGGCCACCTCGTCGGGAGCAGCGACGGTCTCTCCGGTACCCCGGGCCTCGCGCGCCGCGCGCAGAACACCCTGAAGCTCGGCTACTCGGCGCTGAAGTTCGACCCATTCCCCGGTCCCTGGCAGACGTGGGTCGAGCGCGACGTCGAGCGCGCCGCGATCGAGAACGTCGCGGCCATGCGCGAAGCGGTGGGGCCTGAAATAGACATCTTGATCGAAGTGCACCGCCGGCTCGCGCCCCGCCACGCCATCCACGTCGGGAAGGCCATCGAGAAGTATGACCCCTTCTGGTTCGAGGAGCCAACTCCGGCCGAGAACATCGACGCGACCGCCGAGGTGCGCGCCAAGATCGACGTGCCGGTAGTGGTCGGGGAGGCGCTCTACACCAAGCACGACTTCCGCGAGGTCTTCGACAAGCGCGCCGCCGACATCATTAACCCTGACATCTGCAACGTCGGCGGGATTCTGGAGTTGAAGGAGATCGGCGCCATGGCCGAGGCTTACGCCGTCGCGGTCGCACCACACGGCAACAACAGCACCACCATCGGCCTCGCCGCCAGCCTCCAGGTCGCCGCGCTGATGCCCAACTTCATCATCTTCGAGCACTTCGCCGGCTGGGACCAGTACGCCAAGGAGCTCTCGCCCAACCCCATCTTCCAGGAAAGCGGCTACCTGCCGCTGCCCGAAGAGCCAGGCATCGGCATGGACCTCCACGAGGACGCGCTCGCGAAGTACCCCTACAAAGGCCCGCGCCGGACGAGTCTGATCGGCCCGGCGGAGGAGCGCCCCTAGCCGCTACGGCCCTGCGATACCCAGCTCGGCCGCCAGCGTCCGTAGGTCGTCCACGATGAACGGCTCATACGCCACACCCTCCGCCATCTGGCGCCGCGCGCGGCCGCGCTCCATGTCGCCCGGAACGTAGAGCGCGTCCACGCCCGTCTTGCGCGGCGCTTCGCGGACACGCGCCGCGATCTCCCGCACCCGCGCGCCAAACACCTCGCGCGGGACCAGCCGCCCCACGTCGAACGCCATGAACCAGTGCGACCGGTTGGTCTGCCTGCCGGCGCGAGACGCCTCGAGCTGCT
Organism: Chloroflexota bacterium; assembly: GCA_035764305.1. GTDB lineage: Bacteria > Chloroflexota > UBA11872 > UBA12225 > UBA12225 > DASTZM01. The sequence continues at coordinate 5,495 of DASTZM010000028.1, forward strand.
CGTCGTCAAACTGCCCCTCGGCCAACACCGAGGTGAACAGTGAAAGGAGGAGCGCCAGCCCAAACCCCTTGTACTCCGCGATCGGCGCGAACGTGCCGCCCTTGGCGCGCACGCGCGCGTCGGTGGACGGATTGCCTTCCCTATCCAGTGCCCATCCCTCGGGG
>DASTZM010000029.1:0-3042 GCA_035764305.1 Chloroflexota bacterium
ACGAGGACGCGATCGTCATCAGCGAGCGTCTCGTCAAGGACGACCTCTTCACGAGCATCCACATCGAGAAGCACGAGATCGAGGCACGGGACACGAAGCTCGGCCCCGAGGAGATCACGCGTGACATCCCGAACGTCGGCGAGGAGAGCCTCCGGAACCTCGACGAGGACGGGATCATCTACGAGGGCGCCGAGGTCACCCCCGGCGACATCCTGGTCGGCAAGATCACGCCGAAGGGCGAGACCGAGCTGACCGCGGAGGAGCGCCTGCTGCGCGCGATCTTCGGCGAGAAGGCGCGCGAGGTGCGCGACTCGAGCCTGCGCCTGCCGCACGGCGAGCGGGGGATCGTGGTCGACGTCCGCCAGTTCAGCCGTGAGAACGGCGACGAGCTGCTCCCCGGCGTCAATCGCCTGGTGCGCGTCAGCGTCGCCCAGAAGCGCAAGATCGCGGTCGGCGACAAGATGGCCGGACGCCACGGCAACAAGGGCGTCATCGCCAAGATCATGCCGGTCGAGGACATGCCGTTCATGCCGGACGGCACGCCGGTCGACATCGTGCTCAACCCGCTCGGCGTGCCGAGCCGGATGAACATCGGGCAGGTCCTGGAGACGCACCTCGGCTGGGCCATGAAGGCCCTGGGCCTCAAGGCCGCCACGCCGGTCTTCGACGGCGCCAGCGAGGAGCACATCCGCAGCGCCCTCGGCCGAGCCGGCCTCGCCGAGGACGGCAAGACCGAGCTGTTCGACGGTCGCACCGGCGACCCGTTCGACCACCGCGTGACGGTCGGCTACATCTACATGCTCAAGCTCCACCACCTGGTGGAGGACAAGATCCACGCCCGGAGCACCGGCCCGTACAGCCTCATCACCCAGCAGCCGCTGGGCGGCAAGGCGCAGTTCGGCGGGCAGCGCTTCGGCGAGATGGAGGTCTGGGCGCTCGAGGCCTACGGCGCGGCGAACATCCTCCAGGAGATCCTCACCGTGAAGTCCGACGACGTCATGGGCCGCGTGCAGACGTACGAGGCCATTGTCAAGGGCGAGGAGATCCAGTCGCCCGGCGTTCCCGAGTCGTTCAAGGTGCTCGTCAAGGAGCTCCAGGCGCTCGGCCTCAACGTCGAGATCCTGAACGAGAACGAAGAGGAGATCCGATTCATCGAGGACACCGGCAGCTACCCGCTCCCGGACCTCGGCGGGATCAACCTCCAGGGCTTTGAGGAATAGCACGGGGAGCGGCGCCATCGCGGCGCCGCGACCCGCACCCATCGGTACACCGAACGCCGGGGTACGGTCAGCCCCGGCGCAGCGCGCCACACGCGGCCGTCAGCCGCAGGAGTCGTAGCCGCTCATGCTGGAAGTCAACAATTTCGACGCGATCCGCATCAGCCTCGCGTCGCCCGAGCAGATCAAGAGCTGGTCGTCCGGCGAGGTCACCAAGCCGGAGACGATCAACTACCGCACGCTCAAGCCGGAGAAGGACGGGCTCTTCGACGAGCGCATCTTCGGTCCCACCAAGGACTGGGAGTGCTACTGCGGCAAGTACAAGCGCATCCGCTACAAGGGCATCATCTGCGACAAGTGTGGCGTCGAGGTCACGCGGTCCAAGGTGCGCCGCGAGCGCATGGGCCACATCAAGCTGGCCAGCCCGGTCAGCCACATCTGGTACTTCAAGGGCACGCCGAGCCGGCTCGGCATCCTGCTCGACATCAGCCCCCGCAACCTCGAGCGGATCCTGTACTTCGCGCTCTACGTGGTCAACCGCGTCGACGAGCACGAGCGTGACCGCGCCTCCCAGCGGGTCGACGAGGAGCTGAAGGAGCGGATCGCCCGCGCCCAGGCCGTGGTCGACGAGAAGCGTGCCGAGCTCGAGGCGGCCATCGCCGACAAGCGCACCGAGGTCGAGGGCGCCTTCGCCGCCGATCAGAAGCGGCTCGAGGAGCAGCAGGCGGCGCGCACCGACGAGCTGGTCACCGCCGCCCAGGCGCTCGAGGCCGCCATCAAGGCCGGCGGCAAGGAGATCGCCGAGGACGTCGTGTTCGCCGCCACCGGCGAGGTGATCGCGCGTGCCGGGAGCACCTCGAAGGAGGCGCTCGCCAAGCTGCGCGAGGTCGTCAAGGGCGAGGTCGACGCGGTCGACAAGGACACCAAGGCGGCGCTCGCATCGGCCAAGGAGAAGCGCGACACCTCGATCGCCGACCTGACCTCCGGTATCGACGAGGCGCTCGCCAGCGAGCGCGAGCAGGTCGCCCGCGAGACCGATGACGCCCGCCTGTGGGCCAAGGCCGAGCGGCAGGCGATCGACTCGATCAAGATCATGCAGACGCTCACCGAGAGCGAGTTCCGCAGCCTGACCGAGCGGCACGGCCGCCTCTTCGACGCCGGCATGGGCGCCGAGGCGGTCAAGAAGATCATCGAGCAGCTTGACCTGGACGACCTGGCGCAGAAGCTCCACGTGGAGATGCGCCAGACCTCCGGCCAGCGCCGCAAGAAGGCGATCAAGCGGCTGCGGCTCATCGAGGCGTTCCGCAAGAGCGGCGCGCGGCCGGAATGGATGATCCTCACCACCCTGCCGGTCATCCCGCCCGACCTGCGACCGATGGTCCAGCTGGACGGCGGCCGCTTCGCGACCTCCGACCTCAACGACCTGTACCGCCGCGTCATCAACCGCAACAACCGCCTGAGCCGGCTCCTCGACCTCGAGGCGCCGGAGATCATCATCCGCAACGAGAAGCGGATGCTCCAGGAGGCGTGCGACGCGCTGATCGACAACGGTCGCCGCGGCCGTGCCATCGCCGGCACCGGCAACCATCGGCTCAAGAGCCTGTCCGACATGCTCAAGGGCAAGCAGGGCCGGTTCCGCCAGAACCTGCTCGGCAAGCGCGTCGACTACTCGGGCCGCTCGGTCATCGTGGTCGGCCCGGAGCTCAAGCTTCACCAGTGCGGCCTGCCCAAGAAGATGGCGCTCGAGCTGTTCAAGCCGTTCGTCATGCGGCAGCTCGTCGAGAAGGGCTTCGCGCACAACATCAAGAGCGCCAAGCGCATCGTC
>DASTZM010000030.1:0-3881 GCA_035764305.1 Chloroflexota bacterium
CGCTCGTGCCGTCCAGGCTGCACGCCGCGGTTCAGAAGGGGACCGCCTGGAACACCGTCGCGCTGCGGTGCGCCGGCACCACGATCGCTCTGACGCTCAACGGGACGCAGGTGGCGTCGGTGCAGGACAGCGCGTACGGCGCCGCCGGCCAGTGGTGGGTGCAGGTCTACGGGATCTCCGGCACCGACATGGAAACGCACGTAGACGACGTGACTCTCGCGCGGGCCTGAGCGGGCAGCTGCGCGGCCATCAGCTGAACGGCGACTAGGCGGCGCCGCGCCGCCAGCCGCCGGCCACGGTTAGAAGCGTGCATTCGGGCAGCGCGGCAGAGCTCGTTAAGCCTCGTGCACTTGCGCGCAGCGGCGGCAATCCGTAGAGTGCCGGCGCACATGCTGGCGAAGGTGTTCACGGGGACGACGATCGGCGTGGACAGCGCGCTGGTGGAAGTCGAGGCCGATCTGTCGCAGGGACTTCCCCGCTTCGACGTGGTGGGCCTGCCCGACGCGGCCGTGCAGGAGGCGCGGCAGCGCGTGCGCGCGGCGATCAAGAACAGCGGGTTTCCGTTCCCGACGCAGCGCATCACCGTGAACCTGGCGCCGGCCGAGGTGCGCAAGGAGGGGGCGGGGTTCGACGTGCCGATCGCCATCGCCGTGCTGGCGGCGGCGGGCGTAGTCCAGTCCCCGCCGCCCGAAACGCTCTTCCTCGGGGAAGTGTCGCTCGACGGCTCGCTCCGCCACACGAACGGTGTCCTACCGATGGTGGCGCTGGCGCGCGAGCGCAAGCTGTCTCACGTCGTCGTGCCGGCGACGGATGCGCCGGAGGCCTCGTTGATCGACGGCGTGACGGTGCTCGCGGCGAGGACCCTGGCGGAGCTGGTGGGACACCTCACGGGTGAGATGCCAATCGCGCCGTTCGTGCATCGCCCGGAGGAAAGGAACGGGCACGCCCCGCCGCGCGGCCCCGACCTGGCCGACGTCCGCGGCCAGGACCACGCCAAACGCGCGCTGGAGGTAGCAGCCGCCGGCGGGCACAACGTCTTGTTTGTCGGTCCACCCGGATCGGGAAAGACGCTGCTCGCGCGCTGCGTGCCGGGCATCCTGCCGCCGCTCTCGCTCGACGAGGCGCTCGAGGTCACCAAGATCTACTCGATCTGCGGCCTGCTGGCGCCCGACGCGCCGCTGACGCGCGAGCGGCCATTTCGCTCGCCCCACCACACGATCAGCCACGCCGGGCTGGTGGGTGGTGGATCGCCGGCCAGACCGGGAGAGATCAGCCTGGCGCATCGCGGCGTGCTGTTTCTGGACGAGCTGCCGGAGTTCGGGCAGTACACGCTCGAGACCCTCCGCCAGCCGCTCGAGGACGGCATCGTCACGATCAGCCGCGCGAGCGGCGCGGTGACGTTCCCGGCGAAGCTGACCCTGATCGCGGCGATGAATCCGTGCCCGTGCGGCTACCTGGGCGACACGGAACGCGTGTGCGTGTGCACCGACGGTGCGGTGGCGCGCTACCGGCGGCGCATCTCCGGTCCGCTGCTCGATCGGATCGACATCCACGTCGAAGTGCCGCGCGTGCCGTACGAGAAGCTCGCCGCCGACACCGCGACTGAGCCCTCAGGGGTTGTCCGCGAGCGCGTGGTGGCGGCGCGCGAGCGCCAGCGGGCGCGCCTGGCCGGGACGGCGCTGACGTGCAACGCCGAGATGGGGCCCGGGGAGGTGCGGCGCCACTGCCGGCTGGGGCCCGACGCCGAGCCGCTGATGCGCGCGGCGATGCAGCGCCTCGGCCTGTCGGCGCGCTCCTACCACCGCGTGCTCAAGCTCGCCCGGACCATCGCCGACCTCGCCGGGCAGGACGCCGTCTCGGCCCCCCACGTCGCGGAAGCGCTGCAGTACCGCCCCCGCAGCTCCGAGTAGCGGGACCACGCGCGGTTCGATTGAGGGCCGAGCGACGCCCGGCGCCCGGCCTCCGACTGCCGCGAGGATGCGCTCCTTCCAGTCTCCAGTCCGCGTCAGTCAGGCTGACGTACAAGCGGCTACGACGGCCGGCCGGTAACAAGGCGCGGTCCACTGGCCCCGGCAAGAGCCCGACAAACGGGAAGCCGTGCCCGACGTTTACCGAGCGTTCACGGCCCGCAAGGTTGGGCGGCGACGTTCCGGTGCGACGATGGACGTGGTGGGTAGGCCCTCGGAGGCGCATGCGCATACCCGGCGCCGGCCCACGACCAGGGAGTGCGCCATGCTCGTGAACATCGTTCGTTTCCCCACTGTCAAGCCCGGGCAGGATGCGGCGTTCCTGGACTGGTTCAGGTGGTCAAACGAGCAGTACGCGCGCCACCCGGGCTTCATTCGGCGGCTGCTGCTCCGGCCGCGCGACGGCGGCGGCTCTGCGGCGTTCGTGGAGCATGAGAGCTACGAGACCTTCATGGCTATGCACACCGGCCCCACGCAGGCCGAGGCCCACCGCCGCGTGGAGCCGCTGTTGGAAGGGAGTCCGGTACCCGAGTTCTTCGAGGTGGCCCTGGAGTAGGTGCATCGCTGCCCCGGGCAAGTGTCTGTGCAGGAGTAGCGGACGCCTCCGCAGGTGACGGGTCGAGAGGCACGGGGAGATCGAGATCCGATGGACGGGGCCGGGAAGCGAGGTGAGCTGCGGGCGCTGTGGCTCGCGGTGGGGATGTACGTCCTCGTCTTCGCCCTGAAGCTCGGCGCGTACCTGGCCACCGGGGTGCTGGCGCTGCTGGCCGAGGCGCTGCACACGCTGAGCGACATCTTCGTCTCCGGCTTCTTGCTCGTCGCGTTGGCGTATTCGCGCAGGGAGGCGGACGAGCGGTACGCCTTCGGCTACGGGCGGGCGCAGAACGTGGCGGCGCTCGTCGCGGCCACGCTGTTCATCTCTTTCACCAGCTACACGCTGTACCAGGAGGCCATCCCGCGCCTGTTCGTCGCCGAGGCGGCGAGCTACCGGAATGCGGAGCTCGCGCTGGCCGTGCTGGTGGGGTCGATGCTGCTCGCCGCAGCGCCGCTGGTGGGGCTGCTGCGGCAGCGGCAGCGCGGCGCCGCCGCCAAGGCGCAGCTGATGGAGCTCGTCAACGACGAGCTGGGCCTGCTCGCGGCGCTGGTGGGGACGCTGCTCGTACTGGCGGGCGTGCCGCTGGGGGACCCGGCCGCCGCCATCGCGGTAGCGACGATCATCGCGGTCAACGCCGTCGGCCTGTTCCGCGAGAACATGGGCCTGCTGCTGGGCCGCTCTCCCGGGCCGGTGTTCCTGGCCGGCGTGACGGCCGCCGCGCGCTCGGTCGAGGGCGTGGTCGGCGTGCACGAGCTGCGCGCGGAGTACGTCGGGCCCGACCGGGTCCACCTCGGCATGCACCTGGAGGTACCGCGGGGGACACCCGTGGAACGGGCCAACCGCATCGCGGCCGAGGTCCGCGAGCGAATCCACCAGGAGACGCCCGGCGGCTACTGCTTCATCGAAGTGGACGCGGCGCCGCAGGATGGGCACACCACGGCGCCCCCTGTAGCGACCGTGACCGAGTTGGTGCCGTCACGGTGAGCGCTGACACGCGCCGAGGCCAAGTCGCCTCGCGCCCGGAGCCGGGAGCACGCTTGAAGTGGCGCCACGCGCTCGCGCTCCTCCTGGTCGTGCATGGCGCCGGCCACGGCGCGGGCTTCTGGATGCCCGTCCCCACCTGGTTCGCCATTGCTTCGCTGGTCCCGGGCCTGCTGTTCGTCCTTGGCGGATGCGGGAGCGCGCGGCGTGCTGGGTGGTCGGTGGCGGCCGTGCTGGCCGCCGCGATCCTCTCCGTCGCGGTGATCCTGGTCCGGACGGAGCTCGTCACACTCCCGGCCTATCAGGCGGAGTTGAGCTTCAACGCGCTCGCGATCGCC
>DASTZM010000031.1:0-17059 GCA_035764305.1 Chloroflexota bacterium
CCCCCTCCGGATCCGGAGGGGGCTTCGTCTCAGAGTGCGTTCCCGGACCTACGCTCAATCCGCGGGAAGTATCGCGTACGCGCCTTCGGCGGAGCCGTGACTGAGCTTTCTGGTCCGTTCGGCGATGCGCCGGCCGCGCGCGCCCAGCTTGCGGTCGATCGGATCCCAGGCGAGCGCAACCAGGAACAGCGCCAGCAGGCACGTGCCGAGCGCCACCTCGAGCAGCATGGTTCCCGCGGCGGCGATCAGACCGCGCGACATGTCGCCCACGATCGCGGGGCGGACCTGGACGGCTTGCAGATTGGCGGACATCTCCGTTTTCCTCGGCTACAGAACGCGCGAATCGCGGCCGGGATGCGGCTGGTCTAGAGTCCTCCTGTGGAGCGGGGGCCGCGTGTCGCGATAGTGGACACCACCGCGGCCGCGCGTCTCCTGGACCGCCTGATGGGGGTGCCTCACGCGGTGCGTGCGCACGCACCGCTGCGTCACGCCCGCCACCTGGCACAGGTGTGGGGCGTAGCCCTGGCTCAGGCGGGGCGGGCGACGCTGTTCGGTGCCGATGCGGGGCCGGTGCTGGCGCTTGTGCCCGCGGACCGCAAAGTCAGCGCGCCGCGCCTCCGGGGTTTGCTCGGCGCGACCGATCTGCGAGTGCTGCGGGGTGACCGGGGCGTCGGCAGGGTCGGCTGGGCCGGCCTGGCGGGTGAGCCGGGTGCGCTCCCGGCCGTGCCGGAGATGTACGACGCGGAGTGCTGGGTGGACGAGCGCGTGCTGACGCTGACGCAGATCGTCGTGACCGTCGAGCCGACGCGGTCGGTGGCGCTCGCACCCGCGGACTATGTGCGCCTCACCGATGCGCGCGTCGCGGCGTTTACCGGACGGACCAGGCTGTTGGACGAAGGAGGAATGGTGCTGGAAGTAGTGGGCCGGGATGGATTCGAACCATCGTAGGCGCTAGCCAACGGTTTTACAGACCGTCCCCATTAACCGCTCGGGCACCGACCCAGGGGAATCAGAGTGTACCAAGGTAGTATTTGACAACCCCGAAGGAGACGAATGCGGCCGCGACGTGAGCACCTGAGCCTGACCATCATTGGCATCGCCGGCGCGGTGATGGCCGCGTGCCGCCAGGAGGCGCAGGTGTCCAATGCCCCGGCGCAGAAGCAGGACGTCAAGACGCTGGCGGCTAGCCTTCAGACAAAGGTGACCGCGCTGATCGACGCCATGAACGCGCGGAACGACCAGCGCATCACCGCCGCCAAGACCGACCTCGAGAAGGAGGCCAACCGGGTAGAGGACGCGCTGAAGTCCGAGACCGGAGCCGCCGCCAATCGCGTGAACGCCGCGATCAACCGGATTCGGCCGGCGATGATCTCCAACGACGTCAACCAGCTGACGTCGGCGCGCGACCTGCTTCAGCAGGCCCAGCAGCAGAGCTAGCCGCCGAGCTATCTGCGGGGCTGTCTGTCGGGTTGCTCAGCCGGTGGGTAGCGAACCGGGGCTACGCTTCCGGGTCGAGGCGCTGCGCGAGCAGCTTGGCGTCGAGGTTGAGCGAGACGCCGCGGTGCACTTCCTTGATCATGTGGCGCACCCGGACCAGCTCCGAGGTCGCCTGCGGACTGGCTGGGTCGCTCTCCAGCGTGCGCACCAGCTCGGCGCGGTAGCGCACCAGACGCTGCAGCCGATCGAACAGCACGCGGTAGGGACCCTCGCGCGGGATCTCCGGGCGTGCGGCGGGGACGGGTGGTGCCGTGCGGTCGAGCGTGAGGGTCATCGGCTCGTCATAACGGTGGCCGGAGCGCGAGGTTGCGAGCGTAGGGCGCTAGGGCCCCAGGGGGACAAAGTCCACCGCCAGCGTCGCCAGATCGAGCAGCGCGCAGCGGTCGTACATCGCGGCCCTGAGCTTCACGATCTTGGTCCCCGCGTAGTAGCCGACACCCTCGGTGTGATGAATGTGGCCGCACAGGTGGACGCGCGGGCCGCCCGAGGTGAGCTGTCCGCCGAACTCGAAGGCCCGCGGCGCGTCGGGCCGGTCGGCTGGCGAGAGGCGCAGCGGATAGCCGGGCGGGATATGGGTCAGAAAGATCGATCCCTCCAGCGGTAGATCTTCCAGCTCGCCCTCCGCCAGCTCCACGTCGTGCGGCGCGTTGCCGTCGCCACCAAAGCCGACGAACCGGTGTCCCAGCAGCTCGCGCGCCTGGCGATGCAGCGTTACCCCGGCGCGGCGGAACAGCTCGACCACCCGGCGCGAGTCGTTGTTGCCGTGGACCAGCAAGAGTGGCACGCCGTGCCGCGCGACGCAGTCCAGAAACTCCTGGGCGTACGGCTCGTGGCCGGCAATGGTGATGTCACCCGCCGCGAGCACGAGGTCGATCTCGCCGCGCATCGCGCTGAGGCGATCGTCGAGGCGCCGCAGCGCATTCGGGTTGGAGTGGGTGTCGGCCAGACACAGCGCGCGGGGGCTGCGTACCATCGGGTCAGTGGCTCAGGCCAAGGTTCCGCCGAAGGCGCGGCTGCAGCCGCGCGCCCTGATCGACCGGATCCGCCACGACTTCCCCGACGTGGACGACCCGGTCGCCGCCATTCGGTCAGGGCGGATCATCGTGGACCGTGTGGTCCGACTGAACCCGGCGTTCCGCGTCCGACCCGGGGCGCACGTGGCGCTCTCGCCCGAGCTGGCGCTGCGCGGCGAGGCCAAGCTGCGACCCGCGCTCGAGCGCTTCGGCGTCACGGTCGAGGGGAAGGTGGCGCTCGACCTCGGCGCATCGGCGGGTGGATTCACGCGCGTGCTCCTGGAGCATGGCGCGCGCCGCGTGTACGCCGTCGACGCCGGACACGGCCAGCTGCTCGGGTCGCTGCGCCAGGACGCACGCGTGGTCAACCTGGAATCGACGAACGTCGGCGTACTCAACGCGGCGCGCGTGCCGGACGCGGTCCAGGTCGTCACCGTGGACGTGTCGTACCTCTCGCTCAGCGCGGCGGTGGCGCAGCTGGATCGGATCGGCGTGACAGACGACGCAGACCTGGTCGGGCTCGTCAAGCCGATGTTCGAGCTGCGGCTGGGCCGCGCCCCGGCGGATGCACCGGGCGACGACCGCCTGGTCGAGGAGGCGCTAGCGCGCGCGACGGAGGGCGTGGCGCGCGCGGGCTGGCGAGTGGTGGGATGGATGCCGTCGCCGGTGCGCGGCGCACACGGGGCGCGGGAGCTGCTGCTCCACGCGCGGCGGAGTGCGGAACGGGAGCAGGCGCCCCCCGGGCCGGGCGACTAGGTGCGGTGTTTCCAGGTGATGCGCCCGCGGGTCAGATCGTACGGGGAGAGCTCCACGGCGACGCGGTCGCCCAGACCGACGCGGATGTAGTTCTTGCGCATCTTGCCGCCGAGGTGGGCCAGCACGACGTGGCCGCCATCCAGCTCGACGTTGAAGTAGGCGTTGGGCAGGGTGTCCTTGACGACCCCGTCCATCACGATCTTGTCTTCGGTCTCCTTAGGCATACACTCCCTTTCGCGCCAGTCCCGTAACCAGGTGCCCCGTATTGACCCCCTGCGGGGCACCCCTATAATGACATAAGCGCTCCAGGACCTCCAGGACACTCAGATGCCAAAGTACGTTGAGCTGACCGAGGACGAGGCCTGGGCGATCGACCACACCATCCGGCACACCTACGCAGAGGGTCAGAGCAACATCGGTCGTGACCTGCTGCTTAAGGTGATGACCGTCATCCTGGAGTTCGAGGACCGTCGCGGGAAGCCGATGGCGCCCGAGACGCTGCCCGTGGCGCTGACCGAGGACGAGTGCTGGGCGGTGGACCACCAGATCCGGTGTGACCTGACGGTGAACAACAAGCCCGTCGGGCGCGCCATTCTGCTCAAGACCTTCCGCGCGCTGACCGAGTTCGCCAACGAGCGCGACTCGGAGGGCGGCGTCGAGCGGCTCGGCAGCTTGGCCGACCTGCTGCGCGCGCCGGCCGAGGAGAGCGTCGACTCGGGGGACGGTGGCGGAGTCGCCACCGACGCGCCCCCGGGCGAAGACGACGGGCCGGCCGATCGGCCGCCATTCAGGCCGGACGGGCTGCCGCGGGACAAGTAGGCTCCCGCCCGATGGGGTCGGGAGTCGCGGCGCTGGTGGGTGGAGGTGCGCTCGGCGGGCGGCGTTTCACGCTGGAGTCCGATGTCACGCTCATCGGTCGCGGCGAGGACTGCGCCGTGCGGGTTGACGACCCGCTTGCGTCCCGGCGCCACGCGCTGATCCGGCGCGAGCCATGGCGCTACGTCCTGGAGGACCTGGGGAGCCGCAACGGCACGCTCGTCAACGGCGAAGCGATCTTGGAGGCATACCACCTGCAGCACGGCGACACGATTCACGTCGCGACCGTTCCGTTGCGCTTCGAGGACCCAAACGCCACGCTGCCGATGTCGCGCGAGTCACTCCAGCCGCTGCACCTACCCGTGTGGGTCAACAAGACGACGGGTGAGGCATTCGCGCGCGGCACCCCGCTCGAGCTGGCGCCAAAGGAGATGGCGCTGCTCACGCTGCTGTATGACAAGGGCGGTGCGATCTGCGAGAAGGACGAGATCGCCCGCGCGGTCTGGCCCGAGTATCAAGGGGCGGTCTCCGACTACAACATCGAGACGCTGGTCAGCCGGCTCCGCAGCAAGCTGACTCAGGCGGGCGGCAGCGGCGACGCGATCGTCACCCTCAAGAAGCGCGGCTACCGACTGCGCGTCGATGCGCCGTAGCCCAAGGGGGTCTTCCCGCGCGCCGCAGCCCAGCGCACGCCCCACGGCTCGACGTGGGCCACACCCGCCGCCACGCGCGCACACCACGTCAGGGCTTGTCTTCCTGGCAGGAGGGGTGGCTCTTGCCGGAGCCGCGATGACACGCCTGACGAGCGCGGCGCTCGGCACGTCGCTGGGTCCGCTGTATCTCGGCGCCGTTCTGGGCGGGATGGGGCTCGGGGGGGTCTGGGTGGCACGGAGCGGCACCTTGATGGTGGCGCGCGACGCATCGCTGCGGCGCATCCTGCCGCTCGGCGCCGCCGGCGTCATCGCGCTGCTCGGCGCGGTCATGGCGTGGGTGCCGCTGCGCGCGGTGGGTGCGGCGGGCGCCATCGTCGTCGGCGTACTGGCCTACACCCTGGCACTAGGCGCCAGCGCCCTCGTCGGCGCCGCGGTTGCGCTGTCACTGCGCTGGACGGCCGAGCAGCGCGCTGCGCCGCGCGCGAGTTACGGCGCAGTCTCGGCGGGCGGCGCAGCAGGTGTGGCCGGCTCCCTTGCGACGCTGAACGCGCTCGGGCCTCCGTGGACGCTCTCACTCGGCGCGATCGCGGCGCTCCTGGCCAGCGTGCGCTTTGGCGTGCCGCGGCGCGCGACGTGGGTCATGGTCCCCATCTTGGGCGTCGCGCTGCTGTCGCCGATCGTCCGGCCGAACGAGCCGAACGTGGCGACGACGAAGCCGCTCGCGTCGTTCCTCGACCAGGTGCTGTATCCCGACTCGGAGCTGCTCGAGACGCGGTGGGACGCCACGTCTCGGGTGGACGTCTTCGGCGCCCCCGGGGCCCAGCTCCTGTGGCACACGCCCAGCCGCGCGCGTGAGCCACTTCCCGACCTGCGCGGCATCGCCATCGACGCCGACGCGGTGACCACCGCGGTGGGGAGCATCGAGCTGGGGCGCGCCGCGTCGCTCGCGCGCCGCATGCCGGCCAGCCTGCCGTTCGCCATCGGCACGCGCGACCGCGTGCTGGTGCTCGGCGCGGGCGGCGGGATGGACGTGGAAGCGGCGCTGGGCTATGGCGCGCGGCAGGTCGACGCGGTGGAGGAGAACCGCGGCGTAGCGCAGATGGTGCTTGGGCCGCTGGCCACCTTCACGGACGACATCCTGCGCCGCCGGGGTGTGCAGCTTGCGGTCGAAGACGGGCGTGCCTTTGCGCGGCGCGCTCTCCGGCGCGGCGACCGCTACGACGCGATTGTGCTGAGCACGACCGAAAGCTGGGGAGCGCTGACCGCGGGCGCGCACGCGCTCGCGCCCACGCCGCTCTACACGAGGGAGGCGTTCGACACCTACTACACGCTCCTCGCCGACGGCGGGGTGCTGTCGGTGGGCGAGTGGTACGCGCAGCCGCCGCGCGAGGTCCAGCGCCTCGCGGGTCTGGCGCGCCAGGCGGTGCTGCGCGCCGGCGGCGATCCCGTTCGCCAGGTGATGCTGCTGCGGTCGGGGCAGTTCGGCACGCTCGGCACGCTGCTGGTGCGGCGCGGCGCGTTCACTCCCACGGAGGTCGGCCAGGCGCAGACGTTCGCGCGCGACAACGGCTACGGCGTCGTCTACACGCCCGGCGATCCGAGCGGCGACATGGCGGCGGTCCTCGCCGGGCTCGACGACGGCGCGACCGACGGTCGTCTGCCTACCGACGACCGGCCGTTCTTGTTCGCGCACGGGACGGCGCGCGCGCTGTCGCTGGGCCGCGCACCGTGGCCGCCGGCGCAGGCGCACGTCAGTCTGGTGATCGCCCTGCTCGCCGCCGGCGCGTTTCTGGCGGTGTCGCTTCGGTCCTCGGGCGGCGCCCCGGACCGGCGGGGCACAGCCTCCCACGCCCTCGCCGGATTCGGCGCGGGGCTGGGAGCCGTCGCGCTGACGCAGCGCGGCGCGCTGCTTGCCGGCTCGCCGGCGCTGGGAAGCCTGCTCACGGTGTGCGGCCTGCTGCTCGGCGCGACGGGCGCCGCGCTGGCGCTCGGCCGGCGGCAAGGCCGACGGCGCGTCGAGCTGGCGCTCGGCGCGGTGGCGGTGTGGATCGTCGCGCCGCTGAGCGGCCTCGCGCCGGAAGCGCTGGCGCCCTGGCCAGTGGAGGCGCGGGCGCTCGCGACTCTGGCGGGAGGCGCCGTCGCCGGCGTGGCGCTCGGCGCCGGGCTGCCCTCCGGTGGTGCGCTGCTGCCGGGGGCCGCGCCGTGGGCGTGGGGCGTGTCGTGGAGCGCGGCGGCGGTCGGAGCGGCGCTCGCCGTCGGGCTCGCGCCCGAGCTGGGCCTGGGGGGGGCACTCGCCGTGGCAGGGGTCTGTCTGGCTGCCGCCTCGGTCGCGGTTAGCGCACCCGCCGGTACCGAAGTACCAGGAGGGAAGTCCCTCCCCAGGGGTGCGAATCAGCGCAAAATGCGCTACAGTTGATGCGCATCGGTTGAGGCATTCGCCCCGCTTGCGGGGTGTCGAAACCGGGCAAGTACCAGTTCGGTACACCGTTGGTAACGGTCAGGGAAGGATCCCGCCGTTGGCGGAGCGCTAAGGACGCTCCGCCGGCGTGCAGGACACCTCCCCGGACACGAGACCGGCGGCAGGTGGGGAAGCGCCAGGCGGCGTGTGGAGTACACCTCCAGCGCCGGTGCCGCGGAACGCTCCATCGGTCGCTCGCCGTTCAGGCGGTGTGGATACCGGACTGTTCCGCGGCCTGCGCGTGATGCCCACCACGCGCGGCCGGGCGCTGTTGGGTGGGCTGGTATGCGCCCGCTTCTGGCGTTTTTGACCGTCTTCCGCCGCGTGCCGCCGCGCATCCTGTCGCGCGGTCGCCCTCGGGAAGGCGGCCCAAGAGACCTGGGAGGAGACCCACCCGATGCAGCACCTCGTGATCGACGCGTTTGTCGACGACGCCACCACGATCGGCCAGGTTGAGCCGATCTTCAACCTGCTCAACGACCTGCCCGAGCAGATCGAGATGACCAAGATCACCCAGCCGTACGTCTTCCGCTATTCGGGAGTCGTGCCGGAGGACTGGGGTGTGACCGGCATGGTCATCATCGCCGAGAGCCACATCAGCATCCATACCTTCCCCGCGCACAATCGCTTCCACATGGACGTCTTCAGCTGCAAGCCGTTCGACTACGAGCGGACGCTCGCCATCATCGAGCAGAAGCTCGGCGTGACCCGCCGCGCGGCCGACGTGATCCGCCGTCCGGTCGTCGGCGAGGAAGTCGCCGAGGCGGGCGAGATGCGCTGGCGTGTCACCAACATGCCGGAGGGGGCGACCGCCGCCGCGAAGGCGGAGGACGCGCGCGTCCGGCAGCTGCTGGAGACGGTCTAGCTGAACGGCGGGGCGGTGGAGCCGCTCTACGCCCCGCCACGCACCTTCGGCGGCCTCTCCGGGCCGCCCCACACTTACGACGCGGCGCGCGTGGTCGTGCTACCGGCGCCGTACGATGCCACCACCACGTTTCGCGGCGGTACGCGTGACGGTCCGCGCGCCATCGTCGACGCCTCGCTCCAGATGGAGCTGTACGACGCCGAGCTAGGCTGCGAGCAGGCCGATGCCGGCATCCACACCCTGCCCGAGCTGGAGCCGCACCTGGCCGGCCCTGAGCACATGGTGCGGCGCGTCGAGACTGCTGTCGGCCGGCTGCTCGACGACGGCAAGCTGCCTATCATGCTTGGTGGCGAGCACACGTTGACCGCCGGCGCGGTCGCGGCGTGCGCGGCGCGCTACCCCGACCTGGCCATCCTCTACCTCGACGCGCACGCCGACGTGCGCGAGCCATACCTGGGCGCCGAGTACAACCACGCCAGCGCGCTGCGCCTGTCATTGCGCCATTTGCGCAGCCAGGCAGGCGAGCCGCCGCCCGCCGTCGCGGTGGGAATCCGCAGCCTCGCGAGCGAGGAGGCGGACTTCATCCGCGAGACGCGCCTCGCCGTCGTCTCAGCTGACGAGGTCGTGGCGGCGCGCTACGACGGTCGTGCCGCGGTCGAGACGCTGTGGCAGCGCGCGCTGGCGCGGCTCGGGCCGCCGGGACGGCCGCTCTACGTCAGCGTCGACCTGGACGCCTTCGATCCGTCAGTCGTCGCCGCCGTCGGCACGCCCGAGCCCGGCGGCCTGGGTTGGTACGAGACGCTCTGGCTGCTGCGCGCCGCGTGCGCCCGCTTCCACGTCGTGATGGCGGACGTGGTCGAGCTCGCGCCTCTGGAAGGACCCGTGGCGGGCGCCTTCGCCGCCGCCAAGCTCGTCTACAAGCTGGTCGGGTACGCGGCTAGCCCTCCGGCCGGACGTTGATCGCGCGCTGACCGCGCCCACGGGTGTCCTGCCCCACCTCGAACGTCACCGTCTGCCCTTCCTGCAGCGAGTCGAACGGAAAGCCGGTCACGCCGCTGGCGTGGAAGAAGATCTCTTCCCCGTTGGCCATCTTGATGAAGCCGAAGCCGCGGTCGCGCACGATCCGCACGATGGTGCCCTGATTCATGACAAAGAATAGTCAGATTCTGCTAGGGATGGATCAGTGCAGGTCGATGGCGCCGCCGACTCCCAGCTCCCAGCGGCGCGAGAGCCGGGAGAGCGAATAGTTCAGGATGAAGTAGATGCACGCCGCCACGAACAGCGCCTGAAGCGGGTTCGGCGGGCGCTCGAACTGATAGAGGATCTGCATCTTCCGCGTCAGCTCGTTCACGCCCACGACCGCGGCCAGGGACGTGTCTTTCAGCAGCGTGATCAGCTGACTCACCTGGGGCGGGACCACGCGCTGCAGCGCCTGGGGCAGGATCACGTGGCGCATAGTCTGGGCGTACGTCATGCCCAGCGACCGGGCAGCTTCGATCTGGCCCCGCTCTATGGCTGTGATACCGGCGCGCATGATCTCCGCGTTGACCGCCGCCGTGTACACCGCAAGGGCCGCCGTCGCCGCCACGAAGGGGTCCTGCGCGAGACCGACTCGCGGGAGAAACAGCGAGCTGAAGAAGATCAGCAGGATCACCGGAAGAGACCGGATGGTCTCCACCAGCAGGCCCACTGGATAGCGGAGCGCCGCGAACGGCGAGACTCGCAACAGCGCCAGCGCGAGCCCCGCGACCAGGCTGACGACCATCGCGATGGCGGCCATCGACAGCGTCGCGCGGAGTCCCACCAGCACGGTGTTCTGCCACACGCTCAGCTCGGTGAACGCGGCCCACCGGCGCGGATCGAATAGGGTCTCCATGCTCCGACACACCGCCGGAAGCCGGCCACAGACCGTGGCCACGAACGCCGCCTGGTCCACTCCGATCTCCCTCAGCGCCTGAAGCGCGTCAGACGGCGCTCCAGGCGATTCACCAGCACGCTCAGCGGCACGGTGAGACTCAGGTAGGCAAGACCCACGCTCGCGAACACCTCGTAGGTCGCGAAGGTGCGGGAGTTCAGCAAGTTGCCGTTGTACATGACGTCCTGCACGGCTATCGCACTCGCCACGCTCGTGTTCTTCGTCATGGCGATCGCCAGGTTGCCCAGGGGGGGCACCGTGGTAGCGAACGCCTGGGGAAGCACGACGTGGCGAACGGTCTGAAGGTACGAGAGTCCCAGCGACCGCGCGGCCTCCAGATGTCCGGGTGACACCGCCAGGATGCCGGCGCGCACCACCTCGGCCACGAACGCGCCGGTGTAGATGCCGAGGGCTAGAAACGCCGCCTGAAAGCCGGGGAGCGTCACGCCGGCCAGGACCGGCAGTCCGAAGTACCAGTAGTACATCTGCACCAGCAGCGGCGTGTTGCGGAAGAACTCGACGTACGCCGTGCCGGCCGCGCGCAGTGGCCGCAGCGGCACGGTGCGGAGAACACCAAACACCACGCCCAGTGCAAGCGCCAGGATGAGCGAGAACGCGGCCAGCTTGATCGTCACCCACAGCCCCTGAAGCAGGAGCTGCAGGTTGCTGGGCTGCGTGACGACCGCGCCGAACGCGCGCCCGGCGCCGACCGCACCGGCAAGTGTGGTCGGCGTCGCGGTCAGCATGCGGCGGGTGGGGTGGAGCGCGTTACTTGGGCGGTTCGGGCGCGGGGCCGATCTTCCCGAGCCACTTGGTGTAGATCGACTTCCAGCGCCCGTCGGTCTTCATCTTCCGCACCTCGCTGTTCACGAACTCGACGAACCCGTTGCCCTTCTGCATCCCGAGGCCGTAGGGCTCCTGCGTGAACTGTCCGCCCACCATCTTGAGGTTCGGGTCCTGGTCGAGGAACCCGGCCAGGATGATGTCGTCCGTGCTGACCGCGTCGACGCGTCCCTGCTGCAGGGCGGTCACGCACTCGGCGTAGCCCGCGAAGAGCAGCTTCTGCGCTGCCGGCGCGAACTTGGTGATGTTCTGCTCGCTGGTAGAGCCCGTCGCGGAGCAGACCGTAGCGCTCGCCTTGTCCAGATCCTGGATCTTGGCGACCGTGCTCTCCTTCTTGACCAGCAGACTCTGGCCGGCCTGGTAGTAGACGTCCGAGAAGTCGATCTGCTGCTTGCGCTCGTCCGTGATCGTCATCGTCGCCGCGACGATGTCGATGGCGCCTTCTTGCAGCAGCGGGATGCGCTGCGCCGAGGTGATGCCGCGCAGCTCCAGCTTCGCCGGGAACGGGTCGGCGGTCGCGCCCAGACCGAAGAGCGCCTTGGCGATCTCCTTCACGATGTCGACGTCGAATCCCTCGATCTGGTTCGTGCGGGGATTGAGCAGTCCGAACAGCGGCTGGTCCTGCTTCACACCCGCGATCAGCTTGCCGCGCTGGACGATCTTCGCCATGTAGCTCGTGGCCGGGAACGCCGTCGCGCTGGCGGTGGTGGGGCTGGGGATGGACGACGGCGCCGAGCTCTGACTGGTGCTCTGGCTCGCGCCGCACGCCGCCAGCAGCGTGGCGGCCGGTATCGCCCCACTCGCGCGCATGACGTGTCTTCTCGAGAGTCGCATGGTCTTCTCCTTGTGATCCTTCGCGTTTACAGAAGGTAGCTAATGGGCAAGAACCCTGCCCAGGAACTGGCGCGTGCGCTCGTGCTTGGGATTGGCGAAGAACTCCGTCGGTGGCGCCTCCTCCACCACGACGCCGCCGTCCATGAAGAGCACGCGGCTCGCCACCTCGCGCGCGAAGCCCATCTCGTGCGTCACCACGACCATCGTCATGCCCTCGCGCGCCAGGTCGCGCATCACGTCCAGCACCTCCTTGATCATCTCGGGGTCGAGCGCGCTGGTCGGCTCGTCGAACAGCATGATCTTGGGGCTCATCGCCAGGCCCCGCGCGATGGCGACGCGCTGCTGCTGCCCGCCCGAGAGCTGCGCGGGGTACGCACCGGCCTTCTCGGGGATGCCCACACGCATCAGGAGGCGGCGCGCGGTGTCCTCCGCTTCGCGCCGCGCGACGCGCTTGACCTGCACAGGCGCCAGGCAGATGTTGTCAAGCACGGTCAGGTGCGGGAAGAGATTGAACTGCTGGAAGACCATGCCGATCTGGGTGCGCAGCGTGTTCACGTCGGTCTTGACATCGTGCACCGGCCGGCCAAGGACGTACACCTGACCGCGGTCGATCGTCTCCAGGCGGTTGATGCAGCGCAGGAGCGTGCTCTTGCCTGAGCCGGACGGTCCGCACGCGACGACGACCTCTCCCGAGCCAACGCGGCCTGAGATGCCCTTGAGCACTTCGAGCTGTCCGAAGCGCTTGTGAACGTCCTCGAACACGACGGCGTCGCTCGTCGATGAGTCAGTCATACGGCGAGCGCCGCCTGCAGCGCTGGCAGGTCGTCGAAGACGTAGTCTGGCTGGGTGGCCGAAGCACGAACGTCTTCACGGCGTGCCACACCGGTCAGAACGAGCAGCTTGGCGACACCCGCGCGCTCGCCGGCCAGCATGTCGGTGTGCAGGCCGTCGCCCAGCATCGCGGTCTCGCTCGCGCCAGCGCCCGCCAGCTGCATCGCGATCCGCAGCATGGTCGGCTCGGGCTTGCCGATCACGGTTGGCGCGACGCCCGTCGCCGCCTGCAGGTACGCCACGGTCGCGCCGTTGCCCGGAAGCATGCCGCGCTCGGTTGGGAGCGCGTGATCCGGGTTGGTGGCGATGAAGCGCGCGCCGCGCCGCAGCGCGGAGCACGCGCCGGCGAGGCGCGCGTACGTGAGGCGGCGGTCCAGGCCGCACACGACGGCGTCCGCGTCCTCGTCCACCAGGACGAACCGCTCCGCGAGCAGCGATCGGATCAGCCCCTCTTCGCCGATCGGGTAGATGCGCGCGCCCGGGCGGAGCCCCAGCGTCTCGCGCAGGTAGACCGCTGTCGCCTGGGGCGAGGTGAGTAGCTGGCCGTCGCCGACGCGCACGCCCATCGCGCCCAGCTTGGCGCGAAACTGCGCCGCCGTCATGGTCGAGTTGTTGGTGATGCACACGAAGCGCCGGCCGGACGCGCTGAGGAACTTGAAGAACTCGGGCGCGCCGCGGATGGGGGTGTTGCCGGTGTAGACGACCCCGTCCAGGTCGACCAGAAACGTGGTCAGATCGCGCAGCGCGGGCGGAATACGTGAGTGTAGGCCACAATACCGGGCCGATGGACGACCGCGAGCGCGGCGCGTGGATTGCGTTCAACCGCGCCCCCGGCGTGGGGGTGGTCCGCTTCCGGCGGCTACTCGAGCGCTTCGGCTCGCTCGCCGAAGCGTGGGGCGCCCCACGCTCGGCGCTCGCCGAGGCGGGGCTTGACCGGCGCGCCCTCGACGGGGTGACGCAGCTTCAGGGGACGCTCGGTCTGGAGTCGGAGGTGCAGCGCGTCCGCGATGCCGGTGCGCGCGCCGTCACGTGGCAGGACCCCGACTACCCGCGGCTCCTGAAGGAGATCGCCGATCCGCCGCCGGTGCTGTACGTGAAGGGCGCGCTGCTGCCAGCCGACGATCAGGCGGTCGCGATGGTCGGGACGCGGCGTGCCACGGTCTACGGGCGCGACGTCGCCGAGCGTCTCGCACGTGACCTCACCGCAGCCGGCATGACCGTCGTCAGCGGACTGGCAAAGGGCATCGACACGCACGCGCACCGCGGCGCGCTCGCCGCCGACGGGCGGACCATCGCCGTACTCGGCCACGGGATCGACACGCTCTATCCATATGAGAACCGGCGACTGGCCGAAGAGATCCTGCAGAGCGGCGCGCTTGTTACCGATTACGCTCTGGGAACCGGCCCGCTCGCGGAGAACTTCCCACCCCGCAACCGGATCATCTCCGGCCTCTCGGCGGGTGTCGTGGTGGTCGAAGCCGACCACACGTCTGGGGCGCTGATCACCAGCAAGTTCGCGCTCGACCAGGGGCGCGAGGTCTTCGCCGTACCCGGTCCAATCACCTCGCCCGCCAGTCGCGGCTGCAATCGGTTGATTCAGGACGGCGCAAAGCTGGTCACGGCGGCCGAGGACGTCCTGGTCGAGCTGAACCCCCACCTCCTGCGGCTACCAAGTGCGCCGGCGGCGGCCGCTCAGCTGCCGCTGACGCTCGGAGCGGCGTCGGACGGTGGAGACGGCGCGATCCACCCTTTGATCGCTGCGCTGCGCGAGATGGGCGGGCCGGCCCACGTCGATCAGCTGGCTCGCGCGCTCGGAGTGCCCGTGGCCGAGGTATCGGGCGGCCTTGCGCTCCTGGAGCTGGAGGGGCGCGTCCGGCACGCGGGCGGCATGCGCTACGCGCTGGCGCTGGCGCCATGACAGAATTGCTGCATGCGTAGGCGTGAATCGATTCGCCTGGCGGCGATCCTTCTGATTGCAGCGCTCGCCGCCTGGGTCTCCATCCCCAACAACCCCGGCATCCATTTCTCGCTCGGCGACAACGACGTCGACGTGGACTTCCGCACCGTCCTGGGCCTGGACCTGCAGGGCGGCCTCCAGGTGCTGCTGGAGGCGAACGCTCCCGCGGGGCTTGCGGTCAACCGCGAGATGCTCACCGCTGCCAAGAGCATCATCGAGTCGCGCGTGAACGAGTTCGGCACCACCGAGCCGGTCGTTCAGATTCAGGGCGATAACCGGATCGTCGTCGAGATGCCCGGCGTCAAGAGCGCCGCCGACCGCGAGCGCGCGGTGCGCCTGTTCGGCGAGACGGGTCTGCTCGAGTTCATGGACACCGGCGCGTTCAGCCCGCCCCCCGGCACGCGTGTGGAAGAGGGGCAGTATCCGACCGTCCTCACGGGCAAGAACCTCGACTCCCGCGCGGTGAGCGTCGGGTTCGACGAGCGCAACCGGCCGGAGATCCTGTTCGGCTGGGATCCCGAGGGCGCCAAGACATTCGGCGAGTACACCGAGACGCACATCAACCAGTACCTGGCGATCGTGCTCGACAAGACCGTCCTCTCGGCGCCGCGCATCAACAGTCGCATCGACTCGTCGGGGCGGATCACCGGCGCGTTCACGCTGCAGGAGGCGCGGGACATCGTCACCAAGCTCAAGTACGGCGCCCTGCCGATTCCGATGAAGGTCGTGCAGCAGCGCGAGATCGGCGCGACGCTGGGCGAGGACTCGGTGCGCAAGAGCATCACCGCCGGCGCCGTCGGGCTGGCCATCGTGATGGCCTTCATGCTGTTCTACTACCGCCTTCCCGGCCTGCTCGCGGACGTCGCGCTGCTGATCTACGCGCTCATCACGCTGGCCATCTTCAAGAACCCGTGGGCCCCCGTGACGCTGACGCTCGCCGGCATCGCGGGCTTCATCCTGTCCATCGGCATGGCGGTGGACGCCAACGTCCTCATTTTCGAGCGGATGAAGGAAGAGCTTCGTGCCGGCCGGCCGCTCGTGTCGGCCATGGAGGCCGGCTTCTCGCGCGCGTGGAGCAGCATCTTCGACTCGAACTCGACGACGCTGATCACGTGCGCGATCCTGTTCTACCTCGGCTCGGGCATCATCCGCGGCTTCGCCATCACCCTCGCCGTGGGCGTGCTGGTCAGCCTGTTCAGCTCCATCACCGTGACGCGCACGCTCCTGCGCGCCGTTGTCGGCTCGGGTGTCATCCGCCACCCGTGGTTCTACGGCGTGAATCGTCCGCCCACCGCCGAGGCGCCGCCGCGCCGCTCGAGCTTCGCGACGGCGGGAGTTTGAACCGTGTTCAACATCATTGGCCGCCGCAACTTGTACTTCCTGTTCTCGGCGCTGATCATCGTGCCGGGCACCATCGCTCTGATTGTGTGGGGGCTGCGCCTGGGCATCGACTTCAGCGGCGGCAGCCTGCTCGAGCTGCGCCTCGCGAACGACGTCGCGCCGGGTGACGTGCGCGCGCATTTCACGGCGCAGGGTCTGGACACGTCCGTGGTGACGACGCAGGACCCGCAGGGACGCACGAGCTACATTGTGCGCATGCCGGAGATCGATACGCCGCGCAAGAACCAGCTCGTCGTCGCGCTCGGCTCGGCGTTCGGCGGCGCCACAGAGGAGCGCTTCGAATCGGTCGGCCCGGTGATCGGGGCAGAGACGACGCGCAAGGCCTTTCTCGCCGTCGCCGCCGCATCCGCCATGATCCTGCTGTACCTCTGGTGGGCGTTCCGGCAGGTGCCCAAGCCGTGGCGCTACGGCACCTGCGCCGTCGTGGCACTCCTGCACGACGCGCTGCTGGTGCTGGGTCTGTGGGCCATCTTTGGGCGTCTCTTCGGCCTGGAGGTCGACACGCTCTTCGTCAGCGCCATCCTGACCGTCGTGGGCTTCTCGGTGCACGACACCATCGTGGTCTTCGATCGCGTGCGGGAGAACGTTTCGCGCTTCCCCGGCGAGACGTTCGAGCGCGTCGTCAACTTCAGCATCAACCAGACGCTGGATCGCTCGCTGATCACCGGTCTGACCGCCCTGTTCACGCTGACGGCACTGCTCTTCCTGGGGGGCGCGACGATCCGGAACTTCGTGCTGGTGCTGCTGGTGGGGATCGTCTCCGGGACGTACTCCTCCATCTTCAATGCCAGCTGCCTGCTGGTGACATGGGAGAACGGCGAGCTGTCGCGCGCCTTCCGGCGCCTGACCGGGCGTGGGGCGCGCCTGACGCCCGCGGCGGCGTAGGCGCTAGTTCCGGCTGGGCGCCAGCGAGACGCCGGGCGGCGGCGCGTCGAGCGGCTCGACGTTGCCCCGCGTGACGTGCGCGAAGACCGCGCCATGCAGGCCGAACAGCTCCTGCGCGGCGCGCGCCTCGCCGCCCGGGGCGGTCTTGACGCTCACCACCGTGTCGCCCTGGTCCAGCCGCATGCCGTAGCGCACGGCCAGCTCGTGGGGCAGGCCATCGGTGCGGTGCGCCAGCGCCGCGAGTCCACCCCCCGCGCCGGTGACCAGCGCCAGCGCGAGGATCACCAGCGGCCAGCCGCCCAGCGGTGGCAGCGTCCAGCGCAGCGGATCGTTGC
>DASTZM010000032.1:0-8803 GCA_035764305.1 Chloroflexota bacterium
CGCCATGACTACGTGGAGGAGGCCGGTCAGTCGCTCGCCACGCGCAACCCGGACAATTCCGCTAGTCGTGTCCTGAGCCGCGGCCAGAAGGTGTTCTTCTGGCTGCTCCTTGCCGCGTCGGTCGCCACCGTCGTCTACTACCCGCTTCTGGCCGCCATCGCCTTCTGCGCCTTCAGCACGGCCTTCTACTCCGCGGTCTCCATATTCAAGTTCCTCATCGCCAGTAAGGCCGTCTCCAGCACGCTCGAGTTGCGCACGTCACGCGACGAGGTGGCGGCGCTGAAGGACGCCGACCTACCCGTATACACCATCCTCGTCCCTGTCTACAAGGAAGCCGAGGTCTTTCCCATCCTCGTCGATGCTATCGGCAAGCTCGACTACCCCAAGGCCAAGCTGGACGTCCGCATTCTCCTTGAGGAAGACGACGCCGAGACGATCGACGTCGCCCGGCGCAGCAATCTGCCGGCCCACTTCACCCTCGTCATCGTCCCACACGGTAAGCCGAAGGGGAAGCCCAAGGCGTGCAACTACGGCTGCATTCAGGCGCGGGGCGAGTTTGCCGTGATCTATGACGCTGAGGACATCCCCGAGCCCGACCAGCTAAAGAAGGCGCTGATCGCCTTTGACAAAGGCGGATCGCGCGTCGCCTGCGTGCAGGCCAAGCTCAACTACTTCAACGCCGACCAGAACCTGCTCACCCGCTGGTTCACCAGCGAGTACAGCATGTGGTTCGACGTCTTTCTGCCCGGCCTCGACGCGATCAACGCGCCCATCCCTTTGGGGGGTACGAGCAACCACTTCCGCATGGACGTGCTCCGTGAGCTTGGTATGTGGGACCCCTACAACGTCACCGAGGACGCCGACCTCGGCGTGCGCCTCTACAAGGCCGGCTACAAGACCGCCGTCATCGACTCCACTACCTACGAGGAGGCCAACTCTGAGGTCTACAACTGGATCCGCCAGCGTTCGCGATGGGTCAAGGGCTACGTCCAGACCTACCTTGTCCACATGCGCCACCCCGTTGCGCTCTACAAGGCGCTCGGCCCCAGCGCGTTCTGGAGCTTCCAGCTCTTCATCGGCGGCACGTTCCTCACGCTGCTCCTCAACCCGGTCTTCTGGATCCTGACTATCCTCTGGTTCGGCACCAACTGGTCGTTCATCCAGGAGATCTTCCCCAGCCCTATCTTCTACCCATCGGTCGTCGCTGCGCTGTTTGGCAACTTCACGTTCACATACCTGAACGTCGTGGGATGCCTGCAGCGCCAGTACTACGGCATGGTCAAGTACGCGCTGCTCACTCCCCTGTACTGGGCTCTGATGAGCCAGGCCGCGTGGAAAGGGTTCCTGCAGCTCTTCTACGCGCCGAGCTATTGGGAGAAGACGCGCCACGGCCTCTACAAGGGCCACGGCCCCCAGGCTGGCGTGCCGGCGCCCACGCACGACGCTCCCGCCGCCGCAACCGCATCCGCCGCGGCGTAGCCCACGGAGCCCGTAACGGCGGTTCTCCAACCTTTGCTTGTTCCGTAACCCGATCACCGGTAATCGGTAACGCGGATTGGCACACACGCTGCGTTAACGACGAGCAAAGGAGCGAATTGACCGTGACCCCGAGCATCTCCGTCGTCCTGCCCGCGTACAACGAGGAAGCCGTTATCGAGCACAGCGTCCGCCACGTCGCAGACGCGCTGCGCGACCTGACCGACGACTTCGAGATCGTCGTCACCAACGACGGCTCGTGCGACCGCACCGGTGAGATCCTGGCGCGCCTGGCCGGCGAGGCGCCTGAGCTGCGCCTGCGCGTCGTCACTCACGAGCAAAACCGGGGCTACGGCGCGGCGCTCGCCAGCGGCTTCGACGCCGCCCGCAAGGAGTTCATTTTCATGACCGACGGCGACAAGCAGTTCGATGTGCGTGAGCTGTCGCTTCTGCTGCCGCAGATGGGTGAAGCCACCGACTTGGTGATCGGCTGGCGCCGCAAGCGGGCCGATCCCCCCGTGCGCTTGCTGAACGCGTGGGTCTGGAAGCAAGTCATCCACACGCTGTTTGGCTACACCGCACGCGACGTTGACTGCGCATTCAAGCTCTTCCGTCGGCAGGTGTGGCAAAGCCTGACCGTCAACGCCCGCGGCGCCACGTTCTCCGCCGAGTTCCTGATAAAGGCCCGCCGCCTCGGCTTCGTCGTCAGCGAGGTCGGCGTTACCCACTTTCCGCGCACCACGGGCAAGGCCACCGGCGCCAAGCTCTCGGTCATCATCCGCGCGCTGCGAGAGCTAGTGACGCTGTGGGGCAATCTAGATCACGAGCTCGCTTCCGACCCGCGCGTGCGCGCGTCGCTCGCGCCTGCAACCGCGTAGGGCAAGCGCTTCTCCGGACACAGCCATGCTTGCCTCACACGCCATCGCCGCGACATTCGAGTCCTTCATCGCATTCCCCACGCGGCTGCCTCGTCCGCTCCGCTTCGCGTTCACCGGCGGCGCGGCCGCCGTCGGGCAGCTGGCGCTCCTGCACGCTCTCGCTCCGTCCCGCATCCCGCCCATCGCCGCCAACACCATCGCGTTTCTCGTCGCGGCGCAGCTCAACTTTGCGCTCAGCTGCGTCTTCACCTGGTGGGACCGGTTCAGCGCGTCACCACGTGTGCTCGCGGCGCGCTGGCTCGCCTTCCACGCCTCCATCTCCGCCACCGCCATGCTGAACCTCGCCGTCTTCGGCCTTGTGGCACTTGCCGCGCCCCCACTGGTCGCCGCGGTCGCGGGCATCGGGGCCGCCGCCGCGGTCAATTTCGCCACCGGCGACCGCCTGGTCTTCCGGGCCCGTACGTGATCTGACCCCGCGCCTCATCCAAACCCGTTCCGCGAGAGCGGTCACTCTAGTGACCGCTCTCGCTGATTCATGGCGCTCCTCGGTAACCAAGCGCATCCCCACGGTAACGGCCCGTGCCAACAACCGGCCTACGAACGTCACCATCACGTAGGCGCCGCCGTTGCTCGTCGGTAACTCAGAAACTAACCAGGTCTTCCAGAAAGAGTTCCTAGTAAGAAACTCATACATAACTTGTTAGGAACGCCGGTTGCGTTACTCACATCAAGAAATTAAGAGAACTCAATGTTCTCTTGTGATGAGGAGCGACGCACATGGCAATCATCATCCAACGCGAAGACACTTGGTGGTTCGCCGACTGGCGCCGTCACGCGGCCGCCATCCCGGGCGCCGTCCTCCGCACCGTCGACGCGATCCCGTCCTGGGCGGTTGCCCTCGCGGCTGTACTTCTGGGCAATTGGGCGCTCGTGCTGTTCGCAGCGCAGGGACTGAGCACCGTTCACGGTGACGCGCTCGCCCGGCTCAACATCTCGCGCCGCATGGTCGACTCGCTGACGCCGTCATTCGCCCAGCTGGGAGGGATCTGGTTGCCACTCCCCCAGTTGCTCATGGCGTTGACCGTCGGTAACGACTACATGTGGCAGACCGGGCTCGCCGGGAGCGGCGTCTCGGTCCTTGCGTTCGCGGCGGGGACCGGCTTCGTCCACGCCATCGTCCGAGCTCTTTCGCGCAGCGGGGTCGTCGCGCTCCTCGGCGCGGCGATCTTCGCCACCAATGCCAACCTGCTCTTCATGCAGGCCACACCCATGACCGAGCCGCTGACCATTCTTACCGTGCTCGGCACGACGTACCATCTTCTGCGCTGGGCGCAGGGCCGATCGCTGCTCCACCTCATCGGCAGCTCCGTCTGGGTATTCGCTGGCAGCCTCACGCGCTACGAAGCGTGGGTCCTCCTGCCTGTAGGGTGCTCTGCCGTCGCCCTCACCGCGCTCCTCCGGCACCGCAACATCAGGCAGCTGGAAGGTCTGGCGCTTTCGTGGGTCCTCCCCGCCGCCTACGGCATCGTACTGTGGGTGCTCTACAACTGGATCATCTTCGGCGACCCCCTCAACTTCTCACTCGGGCCCGGCTCCGCCAAGGCATTCTCGGAAGCGGAGGCCGCCGCTGGACGGCTCCCCACCCGCCACAACCCGCTCTACGCATTCTTGACCTACTACTACGCCACGATCGACAACACCGGGCTGCCGCTGTTTTGGGGCGCAGTCGCCGGTCTGGTCGTCCTCGCCATTAGCCGCCTCTCCATCCCGGAGAAGCTCGCCGCGCTCGTCCCGTGGTCCATCTTCGCCTTCGAGGTCACCTCACTCACCGCCGGTCAATCGGTCCTCTGGACGCCCCAGTTGGCACCGTACGACTTCTACAACGTCCGCTACGGACTACTCATGATGCCCGCCGTCGCCGTCGGCGCCGCGTGCCTCACCCTGCGCCTGCGCCCGATCGCCCTCCTCGCGCTCATCACCCTGGTGGCGCTGCAGATCCGCGACGTGCCACACCTCGCCGAGGCGCGCGACGCGACGTACCGCATGGTCGAGTCGGTGAGCCGCGATGACTCGCGCGGGCTAAGCGGTAAGTGGATCGCCGCCGGCCTCCCGCTCGTGCGCGCCCAGCTCAGCGTGACTCTCGTCGACGCCGTCTGGGCCTACGAGTACGACGCGAACGGCATCCTTGAGGCCGCTGCGTTCCTGCGCGACCACGCCACTTCTGGGAAGATCCTCGTCTCGGCGGCCACGAACGACCGCCTGATGTTCTCCGCCGGCCTGCCGATGTCGCGCTACGTCAGCGAGGGCATCAAGCCCTACTTCTCCCAGGAGATGGACTCACCGGGCTTGCACACCGACTGGATCGTCGTCCGGCCGCTCCGCGCCTTCGACGCCATCCGGCCGCTCATCAGAAGCGGCGCGCCGCGCGGCTTTGTTCCGGCCTTCCAGAACGAGCACTACACCATCTACGAGCGTGTCGGGCGCCTCGATGAGCCGGGGCAAACGCCCGCGCCCGTGGCGCGGCGCCAGGGTCATCGCACGCTGATCAGCTACCTCGCAGACGCGCTGCGTACGAGCTAAGCACGCCGTTCAGGGGATCGCCCGACGTGAAGTCGTGATCGCAGGCGGTGCGCGGGTTCCACGTCCAGACAAGGTACCCCGCACCACCGTTCGCGAAGAACGACTCAAGCTTTGCCGCCAGCTTCTGTGCGCGGGACTCGGCCGTCTCCGGCTGCCAGCCGGGAAGCGGTCCGCAGGTCGTCATGCCCGACTCCCCCACCAGCAGCGGCTTGTTCATCTGGCGGGCCATCAGCAGCGCCGACGCCAGCGTGTCCACGTACTGCGCGCGGCCCTGCGCGTCCACGTACCTGCGCACCGTCTCCGAGCCGGGCAGTGCTTCGTCATTCCGCCCGTAGTCGTGGTACTCCAGGAAGTCGATGGTGTTCAGCGCGTGCAGCCGCTCGAAGTTGTTGCCCGCTACCCCGGGCTGGCCACTGCCCATCACCCCCAGCGTGACCAGATGGTTCCGGTCGATGCGCTTCACTGTCGCGCTCATCTCCGCCGCGAACGAGTACAGCGCGTCGGGGTTGGCCTGCCCCGAGGGGGACTTGGCTTCCGCCTCGTTCATCAGCATCCACGCGGCGATCGCGGGCTCGTCGGCGTACCGCGCGACCACGCGTGACACGTACTCCCGGTACGACAGCGGATAGGCGCCGTACGGCCGCGCATAGCCGTCCGCGTACCAGGTGTCTGTCTTGTAATCCCCCTGCGTGCACGCGGCCCATTGGTTCTCCAACACCGGAATCACTTTCAGGCCGTGCGCGTTCGCCAGCCGGAACACGCGGTCGAACGCCCGCCAGTCCGTGCCGCCCTTCGTGTAGGACTGGAACGCCCAGAAGCGGATCACCTGCCCATCGAACTCGGTCCGCGCCCGCCGGAACCAGTCGTCCAGCTCCCGCTCGGGATCCCCCATGTACGGGCCGCACTCGTAGACGGCAGGGTCGCCCGCCGCGTTGTACATGTTGCTGCCCACGAACCGGAACGGCGCCCCCGCAAGGCTGAACTGAGCCCCGCTCGTTGCGACAAAGGCGCGCGCCGGATCGGGCGCTGCGCCCACGTCGGCGGCCGGTTCCGCTGCTACCGAGTGCGCGGATTGCCCCAGCGTCGCCAGCGCGACCAGCCCCGCGCCGATCGATCTCAGAGCAGCACGTGTGAGCGATCGACTGAGGCCCAGAGTAACAGCTCCCGTTCGACTGAGTTACGAACATCTCGTCTGTAACGAGATGTTCGTAACTCAGTAAACGGCAGCCGGTATCCGGCCGCGTACCCGGCGGGACCAAAGTCCTATACCCGGTTGTCAACAGCGAGCCGCTCGAGGGACGCCGCCGAACCCGATGCCCGCCAGGTCGGCGCGCCTGCTACTCAGTAGCCAGGTCTCAGCCACTCCCGCTGGGCCAGGAGCTGCCTCACCTCTCCCGCGTATCGCTCGCCGCGCTCGTCGTGCCAGCGTCCCGATGCCCACATGCCCACGCACCCCCATTCGTCCCCGCGAGTCCCTTGTGGCATGCCGTCCGAGAAGAAGCCCTCGTAGCACGCCCGGCGCCACGCCAGCGCGTAGTCCACGTTGAACGCCGTGCTGTGCGCCGCCAGTGGAAAGGCGGTCGCGGCATACGGGCGGCGGATCTGGAGGAGGCCGTAGCTCTCATACTCGGACCCGTTGAAGTCCCCCAGCTGAGCCTGCCACCAGCGGCTCTCTCTGGAGGCCACCGCACGCACGACGTCCTCGTCCAGCCCCCACTTGCACGCTCCCCACTGGATGATCTCATCCGTCGTGCCGCTGAACGCCCCATCCACCCGCGCCGCCAGCTGCGCGCCGCCCACCGTCTGCGCGCCTTCGAGCGCGACCGGAATCCCTGGTGCGAGCGGCGCCGCGTGATTCGCGTCCCAGTTCTCCGGGCGCAGCTCCCAGGCCGACCGGCGCACGCGGCCAGCGCATTCCTCGCCGGAGGGCAGCGCCGCACCCGGCGGCAGCGTCCCGAACCGCTGGTCCGCCGGGACCTCGATCGGCGGCAGCGCGCCGCGCGTGCCCGGCGGCACCTCGACCGAACCCGCCTGGCCGTTCCAGTGCAGCGGTCCGCTCCAGTCCGGCCCGTAGACCCCCACGCTCACACGGAAGCCTTCCGCCGCCGCCAGGTCGGGCAGCTGCCACGCCACCGCGAACGTCGCCGGCCGCCCCGGTTGAAGTGACTGGTTCTCGAACCACCGGAAGAAGACCGGGCGCCCGTCCGAGGCGTACACCCCGACAGTCACCAGTCCCGTCAGCGATTGGTCCGACTCGACCGTCGCGGCGATCGCCGCCGCCTCGCCGAATGCTTCCGTCGTCAGACGCACCGCGGCACTGGACCGGAAGCCCGCTGCGCGCGCCGCGCCGGGCGCGCCCGCGCTCCAGAGGGTCAGGGATGCCAGAAGCGCGGCCAGGAACAGCCGAGCCATGCGCGGATGGGCCATACGCATAGTCTCACCTTGTCAATCACGTATTCGTGACTGGCCGGGACTACTCTCCTACTGGCTCCCCCGATGGCCGCGGGTCCTGCGCCATCCCCTCCGGGAAATACTCGCTCCACCGCCGGTCCACCTGCTCCGCCGTCTCCCGGTCCGGCCGCAGGTCCTTCGGGTAGCGCGGCTTCATCCGCGCGTCGATCACGATCGGCGCTGTGTACGCCAGGTGGTGGCGCACTACCTCCGTCCCCGCCGCGTACACGTCCCCGCCCGGCTCGAACCGCGTGAACGTCGCCCACAGGAAGCGCTCGCTCGACGCCGTGATCTCCGTGTCGTCGGCCAGCACCACCAGCGGCCACTCCGCCAGCGCCGTCGACGTCGCGATCCGCGCCGCCTGGCCCGGCTCGTCCTCGTACCGCGCCCCCGCCACTACCAGGCACCCCGCGCAGAACGCCCGCGCCTCCCCCACTCCCGCCGGGAGCGCCTCCCCCGGCGGCAGCGAAAACTCCCGCGGCAGCTCCCGCCGCGGCGACCCCAGCCCTAGCAGTACTCCCTTACTCCCCCGGTTCAGCGCCGTCCCCGTGTAGTCCAGCGTGTCCATCGCCGTCCGATCGAACACGAACAGGTCGCTCTGGAAATCCGCCCGCGCCAGCACGTGCTCCAGCGTTCCCTTGAAGTCGCGCAGGTCGCGCGGCCTGTCCGCCACCAGGAGGAACTTGGTCAGCGAGAGCTGCCCCTCCCCCAGGATGCGGAACGCCGACACCAGCGCCTCCCGCGCGTAGCGCTCCCGCACTACCGCCGCCGCCAGCGAGTGGAACCCCGTCTCCCCGTAGCTCCAGATGTCCCGCACCGTCGGCATCACCATCGGGAACAGCGGACTGAGCAGCTCCTGCAGGTAGTCACCGATGAAGAAGTCCTCCTGGCGCGGCTTCCCCACCACCGTCGCCGGGTAGATCGCGTCGTGCCGGTGATACAGCCGCTTCGCGTGGAACACCGGGAAGTCGTGCGCCAGCGAGTAGTAGCCGTAGTGGTCGCCAAACGGCCCCTCCGCTCGCCGCTCGCGCGGCGGCACCTCCCCCGCGATCGCGAACTCCGCCTCCGCCAGCAGCGGCAGCCGCCCCCGCGGGTCCGGCGTGCGCGCCAGCCGGCCGCCCATCAATAAGGAAGCCAGCAGCAGCTCTGGCAGGTTTTCTGGCAGCGGCGCCACCGCCGCCAGGATCAGCGCCGGCGGGCCCCCCAGGAAGACCGTCACCGGCAGCGCCTCCCCCCGCCCCTCCGCCACCGCGTAGTGGAACCCGCCCCCCTTCTGGATCTGCCAGTGCATCCCCGTCGCGCGTGCGTCGTAGACGTGCATGCGGTACATGCCCAGGTTGTGACTCCCGTCGTCCGGGTGCTGCGTGTAGACCAGCGGCAGCGTCACGAACGGGCCCCCATCCTCCGGCCACGACGTG